>CALKJX010000208.1 GCA_937995555.1 uncultured Elioraea sp. | reverse complement strand
ACGGCGCGCTGTGGCGCGAGGGTCAGCAGGGCGCCGGCAGCGGCCGCGGCCAGCGCCAGGCGCGCCGCCTCGGAGGGGGCGGCCAGCACCGCGGCCGCGCCGAGTCCCGCCAGCGCGAGCGCCGCACCGCGTCCCGCCTCGCGCCAGCACAGCGCCACAGCCGCCGGCAGCAGCACTGCCAGCACCGAGGCGCCGGGCTTGATGCCGTCCACGCGGCGCGGCGGGTCCGGGAACAGGCGGACGGCGTTGGTCAGCCAGCCTCCGGTCAGCACCTCGAACAGCAGCACGGAAGCGCCGAGGGCGACGCCGAGGATCAGCCCCCTCCCCGCCTGCCGGCGCCCGGCCGGAACGAGCAGCCCGACGCCGCCCAGCACCAGCGCGCCGAGGCCGATCAGGACGGCGAAGCGCAGCGCCCCGTGGAGCGAGACCTCCGGCGCGACCGACCACGCCGCCGAGGCGATGCCCCAGCCGGCGAGCAGGCCGAGCGGCCAGAGCACCGCCGCCGCCCGCGTCAGCGCACCGAGCCGCGCCCGCTCGACCCACAGGAGGACCAACGCGGCCGCCACCAGGATCGGCGTGGCCGCGCGCGACTGCATCGCCACCGCGGTCGGCAGCGCCGCCAGCGCCGCGCCGAGCACCCGGCCGCTCACCGTCGGCGCCGCTCGCCGGACCGGCGCAGATGGGCCTCGCGCCGGGTGATGTAGGCGACCGAAGCGGCCATCAGCGCCGCGCCCAGGGCCAGCGGCCAGCCTGGGCGCTCGGCGAACACCGCCCAGCCGATCAGCGCGCCGATCGGCACGGCGATGAACTCCACAGGCGCCAGCAGGCTCGCCTCCGCCCGCCGCGCGGCGAGGCTCGCGCACAGGTCGCCGAGCGTGGCGAACCCGGCCGCCGCGACGAGCAGCCCGGCCTCGATCGGGGTCGGCGTGCGCCACCACCAGAGGCTCGGCGGCAGCCAGGCAGCGAAGCCGACGATGCCGTACCAGAACACCACCCGGATCGGCGGCTCGCCGAGCGAGGCCAGGGTGCGGACGAAGGCGAGCACGCAGGCGCCGCAGAACGAGGCCGCGACCGCCAGCAGCGCCCCGGGGTTGAGCCCGAGCGCGCCCGCGCCCCGCTCGGCGAACATGATCACCATCACGCCGGCGAAGCCGATCGCGGCGGCGAGCGGGCGGCGCCAGCCCACCGTCTCGCCCAGCACCACGACCGCGATCACCAGCAGCCAGAGCGGGCGGGCCTGGCCCAGCGCGATCACGTCGGCCAGCGGGATCAGGGTCAGCGCAGCGATCGAGAGCCCCATCGCCATCACGCCGGCCAGTCCCCGGCCGAGATGCAGCCAGACGCGCCGGGTCGCGAGCGAGGGCGCGCGCTTGCCGATCAGCCAGGGTGCCAGCAGCAGCATGGTCAGCAGCGCGCGCGACAGCATCAGGATCGGCAGCGGCAGGCCCGAGGCCAGCACGGCCTTGTTGCAGGCGGTCATGCCCGCGAACAGCGAGGTCGCGAGCAGCATGAAGCCGATCCCATGGATCGGCGAGGGCGGCCGCTTCATCGCCGCGCCGGCGCCCGGCCCGCCACCGCCACGCCCGCGAGCACCAGCGCGAAACCGGCGCCATGGAACGGCTGCGGCACCTCGCCCAGCAGCAGCATCGCCAGCACCGTGCCGAACACCGGCTGCAGATGCAGGAACGGCCCCGAGGCGGCGGCACCGATCAGCGCGACGCCGCCGTTCCAGCACAGATACGCGGCGATCGAGGCCGCGAGCGCGGCGTAGGCCACCGCGAGCGCCGTCGGCAGATCGGCGCGCGGCGTGGCGCCCGTGATCGCGATCTCCGCGAGCCAGGACGGCAGCAACACGCCGAGCCCGAACAGCACCGTGATCATCAGCAGCGCGAGCGGCGAGAACGTGCCGGGCGGGATGCGCCGCAGCAGCACCGAGTAGATGCCCCAGCCGAACACCGCGAGCAGGATGATGCCGTCGGAGAGGTTGAGGCGGAGTGCCAGCAGGGCGGCCGGCTCGCCACGCGCGGCGATGATCGCCACACCGGCAAGCGAGACCGCGAGCGCGCCCAGACACCGCGCGTCGGGGCGGTCGCGGTCGACCAGGAAGGCCGCGACGAGGATTGCCAGCGGCGTCAGGCTGATCACCAGCATCGCGTTGATGGCCTCGGTGCCGGTCAGCGCGATGTAGGAGAGCGTGTTGAAGGTGCCGACGCCCGTCAGCCCGAGCGCGCCGAGGAGCCAGGCATGGCGGCGCACCGCACCGAACCGGGCGGCGACCTCGCGCCAGGTGAACGGCAACAGTACGACGGCGGCGACCAGCCAGCGCCAGAACGCGAGCGCCACGGGCGGCACCTCGCCCCGCACCGCGCGGCCCAGCACGAAATTGCCGGCCCAGAACAGCGCGGCAAGCGCGAGCAGCACGGCCGCGCGCCGCCAGGCGGCCGTGCGGTTGGACGCCGGCCGGCCGCCCTCGAGGGCTTGCGAAGGACTTGATGCGCGCATTCGCAACGAGGCTTAGCGCGGCGCGGCGCGTCGTGCCATGCATCATCGGCAGCATCACCTCCGCCTCGCCGGGGTTGAAACCGGCGCCTCGTCGGTCCACCCTGGTGACGTTGTCTGGTCGCAACGTCCCGCCTGCTTCCCGATCGAGGTCGCCCGATGCTGCCCTGCTTTGCCGACCCCGGCGTCGCCGCGCTGCCCCTGCATGCCGTCACCCCGGCCGGGCTTGCCGCCTGGACGACCGGGCACGGCGCAGGCGAATTCGTCACCGCGTCCGGCTTCACGGCGCGATCGGGCGAGGTTCTGCTGCTGCCGGGGGAAGGCGGCCTCCGTGGCGCGTTGCTCGGCCTCGGCGAGGGCGCATCGAGCGCGTGGAGCTTCGGTGGGGCGCCCCAGGCGCTGCCGGCCGGCAGCGTCTGGCGGCTCGAGGGCGCGCCAGACGCGGGGCGCGCCGTACTCGGGTGGGGTCTCGGGGCCTATCGCTACACGCGGTTCAAGGCGCCCGGGCGCGACCTCGCCCGTCTCGTGCCTCCGCCCGGCACCGATGCGGCCCAGCGCGAGGTCGCTGCGGTGTGGTACGCGCGCGACCTGATCAACCATCCGGCGAACATCCTCGGGCCGCGCGAGCTTGCCGAATGCGTCGTCGCGCTCGGCGCCGAGTATGGCGCGACGGTGCGCCTCGCCGCCGGCGAGGAGCTCGAGCGCGCCTACCCTGCCGTCGCGGCGGTCGGGCGGGGCAGCGCGCGCCCGCCCGTGGTCGCCGATCTCAGCTGGCGAGGGTCGGCGGCCGCGGCCGATGCGAAGCTGGTGACGCTGTGCGGCAAGGGCGTGTGTTTCGACACCGGCGGCTACGACCTGAAACCGGCTGCGGCGATGTTGCGCATGAAGAAGGACATGGGCGGTGCGGCCGTGGCCCTCGGTGTGGCGCGGCTGGTGATGCAAGCGGACCTGCCGGTTCGGCTGCGGCTGCTGATCGGCGCGGTCGAGAACAGCATCGGCGCCCATGCGATGCGCCCGCTCGACGTGGTGCGCACGCGCAAGGGTCTGACGGTCGAGATCGGCAATACGGATGCCGAGGGGCGGCTCGTGCTGTGTGATCTGCTGGCGGAAGCGGATGCCGAAGCGCCGGCGCTGCTGATGGATTTCGCGACCCTGACCGGTGCGGCCCGCGTCGCCCTCGGCCCCGATCTCGTCGCCCTGTTCACCCCGGATGATGGGCTCGCGGCATCGCTGCTCGCTGCCGGAACGGCGGCCGAGGACCCGGTGTGGCGCATGCCGCTGTGGCCGGGCTATGCGGCGTGGCTGGAGAGCCAAGCGGCGGATCTGGCGAATGTGGCATCGAAGCCACATGCGGGCGCGATCGTGGCGGCCTTGTTCCTTCAGCGTTTCGTGTCGCCGGATCGATGCTGGGCGCATTTCGATCTCTATGCGTGGAACGATTCGCCGCGTCCTGGACGCCCCGAGGGCGGCGAGGCCACCGGCCTGCGCGCGGCCTACCACGCGATCGCAGGGCCGGTCGGCACGCTGATGTGTGAATGACGTCGCCATAACAACCGCGCGAGCGCTTGGTCGCGCCGGGATGATCTCGGCCAAGCAACTTTCGGCAGACTTCGCTCTTTGCTTTTTCGTTGCAAGAGCCTACATGCATATCAGCGCCGGCGCCGGGGAAATGGCACGGCCGTTATGGAAGGTGAAGAACGATGGCAGCAAGCAACGCAACCGAGCAGCTCCTCTCCGTGCTGCGCGAGACGATCGTGGCCCTGGTGCGCCGCGACGGTCCTGATCTATCGGCCCGCCAGCTCGGCGTGTTCCTGACGGTCTACCTAACGGAGGGTCCGCACACGGTGCGCGGTCTCGCCGCCGAGCTGAACGTCTCCAAGCCCGCGATCACCCGCGCGCTCGACCGGCTCGGCGAGCTCGACCTCGCCCGCCGCAAGGTCGACCCGATGGATCGCCGCAGCGTGATCGTGCAGCAGACCCTGAAGGGCTCGGCGTTCCTGCGGGAGCTGCGCAAGATCATGGGCGAGGCCTCGGGTGGTCGCACCTCCGGCAGCATGCGCCGCGCCGCCAGCGCCTGATCTTTCGAGGCGTTCCACACGAGGGGCGCGGCGACAAGGCCGCGCCCCTTTCGCGTCTGGTGCCGGCGTCGGGGCTCGCGTCAGAGGCGCAACCTGCGCGGCCGCTCAGTAGCCGACCGACACGTCCACCCGGTTCAGCAGCGCTTCGCCCGCCGCCAGGCGGCGGAGATTCTCCACGACCTGACCGGCGACACTGCGCGGCACGGTGATGCTCGCGGCATGCGGGGTCACGATAACCTTCGGGTGGCCCCAGAACGGGTGCTCGCCGGGCAACGGCTCGACCTCGAACACGTCGAGCGTGGCGCCGGAGAGATGACCCGAATCGAGCGCCGCGAGCAGATCCTCCTCCACGACATGGCCACCGCGCGCGGCATTGATCACATACGCGCCTTTCGGCAGGGCCGCGAACGCCCGTGCGTTCAGGATGCCGCGTGTTGCCGGCGTCAGCGGCAGCAGGCAGACAAGAATATCGGTTCTTGAGAGAAATCTGATCATTTCGCCATCGCCGACGAAAGATTCGATCCCGTCGAGCCGCTTCGGCGAACGACTCCATCCGGCGACCCGGAAATTAAGCGCCGCCAGCTTGCGTGCCGCATCCGCCCCCAGCGTGCCCAGGCCGAGAATGCCGATGCGCGTGTTCTCGGTGTCCGGCGCGGGGAGCTCATGCCAGATCCGCGCCTTCTGCTGGGCCCGGTAGGTCTCGGCCTGTCGGTGGTGGCGCAGCACCGCGAGCAGCACGTACTCGCTCATCGCCGTGGTCAGCAGCCGATCCACCAGCCGCACCACCTCCACCCCGGGCGGCGGCCCGGGCGGACGGAACAGGTGATCGACCCCGGCGCCCATGCTGATCAGCAGGCGAAGGTTTGGATATCGATACAGATCCTCGGGGGGATGGTTCCAGGTCACCGCCGCGGTGATGTCCTCCACCGGACCGGTGTCCGGGAACAGGCGGATGTCGAGCGACGGCTCGAGGGCGAGCAGCTCGCGCCGCCAGACCTCCATGGTCGCCGGCTTGGTCGAAACGAGCAGCGCGCCGTTCACGGGTGGCCGTCCTCCTCATCCTCCTCGCGCGTGCGCGCCGCACGCACGAACGCGATCCAGTCGCCGTCCGGCGGACGACACTCCTCCTCACCCGCGCGCAGCGTGATCGCCGTCGCCTCCCAGGCCTGCAGGAAGGCTTCGGGGGCGGAGGTCACGAAGGCATAGGTGCGGGCATACACCTGGTCCTTGATGCGCGGCAGGATGACCAGGA
>CALKJX010000207.1 GCA_937995555.1 uncultured Elioraea sp. | reverse complement strand
GATGGAGGCTGACGAGGATCTGCGCGAGGCGGCGTTCGGGGTCAACGAGGGCCGGCCCATGGGCGCGTGGTTCGCCGAGTGGGTCGAGGGGCGCTTCACGCCCGAGGGGGGCGAGCCGTTCGCCGCGCTCCGGGCCCGCGCGGTGGCCGGGATCAACCGGGCGCTCGCCCGCCCGCCGGCGGTGCTGGTGGTGGCGCACGGCGCGCTGTGGCGGGCGGTCCGCGGGGCGCTCGGGCTCGAGATCAACGTGCGGATCCCCAACGCCATGCCGCTCTACGTCGAGCCCCCCGCGGATGGCGCGTCGGCCTGGCGGCTGACGCCGCTTGCCGCGGCCACGCCCCCGGCGTAGATACGGGCTGGCGCGGGCACCCCTGGAGGCCCGCGCTTGTCATTGGACCGACAGGAGCGAGCGATGGTCGAGGTCGTCACGATCGAGGCCGAGGCGCGCGGGCGGGCCGGCAAGGGGGCGGCACGCGCGACCCGGCGAGAGGGCAAGGTGCCCGGCGTCATCTACGGCGCGAAGCAGGATCCCAGGCTGATCGCGATGGATCCGCGCGTCATCATGCGGGAGCTGCACCGGCACGGCTGGCGCTCGCGCTTCTACGACGTGAAGGTGGGCGAGGCGACCGAGCGGGCGCTCTTGCGCGACGTGCAGTTCCACCCCGTCACCGACCGTCCGGAACACGTCGATTTCCAGCGGCTCGCGCCGGGCCAGGAGATCCGCGTGGCGGTCGAGGTCGCATTCCTGAACGAGGGGCTGTCGCCCGGGCTGAAGCAGGGTGGCGTGCTGAACGTGATCCGGCACGAGATCGAGGTGTACTGCTCGGTCGATGACGTGCCCGAGCGGTTCGAGGTCGACCTGACCGGGCTGACGATCGGCACCTCGATCCACTGGAGCGCGGTGAAGGCGCCGGCGGGCGTGCGGCCGGTGATCGCGGATCGCGACTTCACGATCGCCTCGATCGCGCCGCCGACCAAGATGACCGAGGCGCCGGCCGGGGCCGAGACCGCGGCTGCGCCTGCTCCCGCCGCGGCGCCCGCAGCCCAGAAGAAGTGAGCCTGCTGCTCTGGGTCGGGCTGGGCAATCCCGGCCCGGAGTACGCGCGCAACCGCCACAACATCGGTTTCATGGCGGTGGACGCGATCGCGGCGCGCCACGGCTTCGTGCCGTGGCGCAACCGGTTCCGCGGTGTCGTGGCCGACGGTACGGTCGCGGGGCGGAAGGTGCTGGCGCTGAAGCCGCAGACCTACATGAACCTGTCGGGCGAGAGCGTGCAGGCGGCGATGGCGTTCTTCCGGGTGCCGCTCGATGCCGTGACGGTGTTCCACGACGAGCTCGATCTCGCTGCCGGCAAGGTGCGGGTGAAGAAGGGCGGCGGCAACGCCGGACACAACGGGTTGCGCAGCATCACGCAGCACTGCGGGGGTCCCGATTTCTGGCGCGTGCGGCTCGGGATCGGCCATCCCGGCGACAAGGAGCGGGTGACCGGGCATGTGCTCGGCGATTTCGCCAAGTCGGACCGCCCGTGGGTCGATACGCTGCTGGATCGGATTGCCGAGGCGGCGCCGTTGCTCGCCGAAGGCAGGCCGGATCAGTTCATGAACAGGGTTGCTGGGGGTGAGCGTCCTCTCCCCCAGACCCCCTAGGGAGGGCGCCCCTCCCGTTGGTCGGGGCGCGGGCCGCGACCAACGGGAGCGGCCCCCCGGGTGCAGGGGGGTGTGGGGGGACCAGCGTGGTCCCCCCACTCTCATGGAGATCACTTGATGGGCTTCAACTGCGGCATCGTCGGCCTGCCGAACGTCGGCAAGTCCACCCTGTTCAACGCGCTCACCCAGACCGCGGCCGCCCAGGCCGCGAACTACCCGTTCTGCACCATAGAGCCGAACGTGGGCCGCGTGGCCGTCCCCGACCCGCGGCTCGACACCCTCGCGCGCATCGGCAAGTCGGCGAAGATCATCCCCACCAGCCTGGAATTCGTCGACATCGCCGGGCTGGTCCGCGGCGCCTCCAAGGGCGAGGGGCTCGGCAACCAGTTCCTGGCCAATATCCGGGAGGTGGACGCGATCATCCACGTGCTGCGCTGCTTCGAGGACCCCGACATCGCGCACGTGGACGGCTCGATCGACCCGCTGCGCGACGCCGGGACGGTCGAGACCGAACTCATGCTCGCCGACCTCGAAAGCCTGGAGAAGCGGATCACCGCGCTCGCCAAGCGCGCCCGTGGCGGCGACAAGGACGCGGCCGCGCAGCTCGCGCTGATCGAGACCCTGATCCCCGCCCTGCAACGCGGCGAGCCGGCGCGCAGCGCCATCCCGCCCGGCCAGGAGGCGGCGGCGCGCGCGCTCAACCTGATGACGACCAAGCCCGTGCTCTACGTCTGCAACGTCGAGGAGGACGCGGCCGCCACCGGCAATGCCTGGAGCGCGCGCGTCGAGGCGATGGCCAAGGCGAAGGGCGCGGCCGCGGTGGTGGTCTCGGCGGCGATCGAGGCCGACATCGCGCAGCTTCCGCCCGAGGAGAAGGGGCCGTTCCTGGAGAGCCTCGGGCTTGCCGACAGCGGGCTCGACCGGGTGATCCGCGCCGGCTACGCGCTCCTGGGCCTGATCACCTTCTTCACGGTCGGGCCGAAGGAGGCGCGCGCCTGGACGATCGTGCAGGGCACGCGCGCGCCGCAGGCCGCCGGCGTGATCCACGGCGATTTCGAGCGCGGCTTCATCGCCGCCGAGACCATCGCCTATGACGATTTCGTCGCCTGCGGCGGCGAGGTGCCGGCCAAGGAAGCCGGCAGGATGCGCGTCGAGGGCAAGGACTACGTGGTGCGCGACGGCGACGTGATGCTGTTCCGCTTCAACGTCTGAGCGCACCCGACCGGACAACGCGGCCGGTCCGTCCATCCGCCGGCCGCAGCTTCACCGAAACTTCGCGTTCGACCCGCGCGGCCGCCGCTAGCGTCCCTCCCGCAATCCACGGGGAGAGCCGCCATGACGACCTCGCGACGCAAGTTGTTCGCCGGCGCATCCGCGCTTGCCGCCGCCGGCCTGCTCGATCACGTGCCCGGCCGGGCCGCGCGCGCCGCCGAGCGCGTCGGCACGCTGAAGATCGCGCTGCTCGGCCTCGACACCGCCGATCCGCATCGCCACACGGGGTCGATCGCGGTGCAGCAGGTCTATGTCGAGGGTCTGACCAGCATCGCCGATGACGGTCGCGCGATCCCGTATCTCGCCGAGTCCTGGCAGGTCGAGGATGGGGGGCGGCGCTACGTGTTCCGCATCCGCGAGGGCGTGCGCTTCCACAACGGCCGCGTGATGACCGCCGAGGACGTGAGGGCGAATGCCGAGCGCGTGCGCGACCGCATCGGCCGCGGCTGGCTCTCGGCGCCCATGAAGCTGGTCACGAAGCTGGAGGCGCCGGATGCACGCAGCTTCGTGATGGAGATGAGCGAGCCCTACGGCCCGCTGCTGAACCTGCTGTCCGAGCTCTGGATCGTCGCGCCGGAGAGCGACGGCTGGGCCGGCACGATCCGCCAGCCGATCGGCACGGGGCCGTTCCGGTTCACCCGCTGGGTGCCGAACGAGCTGTTCCGCGGCGAGGCGCATGACGGCTACTGGCAGGCCGGGCTGCCGCGCGCCGAGGCGGTGGAGTTCGTGCTGCGCGACATGGACGACCCCTCGCTCGCGCTGCGCGCCGGCGATCTGCACATCGCGCGCGCCCGCTTTCCCGCCCTGCCGGAGCTGAAGGCCGACCCGAACATCCAGGTGCAGTTCATGAAGGACACGAGCTGGTATTTCTGGTCCTTCAACAACCGGCGCCCGCGCCCGCCCTTCGACCGCGTCAAGGTGCGCGAGGCGATCGCCTGCGCCATGGACAAGCCCGGGCTGATGCGGCTGATCGCGGGCGATGCCGGTGTCGTGACGAACCAGATGGCCGCCCCCGGCCAGTTCTACTGGGACGAGGCGCTGCACAAGGCCGACCGACACGCCACGCCCGATCTCGACCGCGCCCGCGCGCTGCTGCGCGCGGAGGGGGTGGAGCCGGCGCGCACGGCGCTGCGGATCGTCTCCTGGCAGACCGAATACGCCCAGGCGGCGGCTCAGGCGATGCGAGGCCTGGGCTTCCAGGTGGAGCATGTCGCCCTCGACGACCTCGGCGCGCAGCGGCGGCTGAACGCCTATGACTGGGATCTCGCGCCCTTCGCGTCCGGGCCGCGCGCCGACATCTTCCTGCGCTTCATCCGTCTGATGTCGGACGGGCCGAATGTCGGACTCTGGGGTGGGCCGCAGGATCCGGCCTTCGATGCCCTGGTCCGCCAGGCAGTCGCGGCGACCGATCTCGACCGGCGGCGCGCGCTCTATCTGGACGCATGGCGGCACGCGATGGACCGGTACTGGACCGTCGTGATCGGCCATGCCGCCGAGGCGATCGCCAACCGCAGGGAAGTGACCGGCTGGAGCCCCGGCTTCACCTGGGGCGCCAACCGCGTCGATGGCGGTGTGGCCTTCGCGAAGCTCGGCTGAGCGGAGCCTCTCCTCACCCTGACCCGCTCCGGCGCGGGGGCGGGCAGGGACGAGGGCGCTGGCGGTTCACGATGCCCGAAGCGCCACTTTCCGGCTGGCGCCCCGCCGACAGCCTCGACGGGCCGGCCTCGGCGCCGGCCTCGCCCTGGCGCGTGCCGCTGCTGCTGCTCGGCGCGGTGGCCCTGCTGGCGCTGCTCGGCCCGCTGGTCGCGCCGCAGGACCCGCTCTGGCAGGACCTCGCGGCGCGCAACCTGACGCCCCGGCCCGGCGCCTGGCTCGGCACCGACAATCTCGGCCGCGACGTGCTGTCCCGGCTGCTCGCCGGGGCGCGGATCACGGTGCTGGTCGCGGCCGGCGCGACCGCGCTCGCGCTCGCGGTGGGCGCCGTGCTGGGCCTCACTGCGCTCGCCGCCGGCGCGCTGCCGGCCGCGCTGATGTTCGGCCTCATCGACATAATCCGCGCCCTGCCGTCGGTGCTGCTCGGCCTCGCGTTGATGGTGGCGCTCGGTACCGGTGTCGGGCCGGTGACCATCGCCATCGGCCTCTCCTTTGCGCCGACCTTCGCCGTGGTCGCGCGCCAGGCCTGGCTGCGCGAGCGCGCAGCCGCCTATGTCGAGGCGGCGGTGGCCTCGGGCACCCATCCGGCCGTGATCCTGCGCCGGCACATCGCGCCGAATGTGGCCGGCGCGCTGATCACCCAGGCGGCGATCATCCTGCCGCGCGCCGTCACCACCGAAAGTGTGCTGTCCTTCCTCGGCCTCGGTGTTTCACCCGAGACGCCGACCTGGGGACGGATGATCGCCGCCGGCCTGCCCTTCGTCGAACGCGCGCCGCCCGCCGTGCTGGCCCCGGTGATCGCCCTGTCGGTGCTGACGCTGGTCCTGGCGGTCGCCGGCGACCGCATCCGCGCCGCCGCCGATCCGCTGCGGACGGGGACGGGCTGATGCGGCTCGCCGCGCCGGTGCTGCGCCAGCTGCTGACGGCGGCCGCGATCGGCGTGCTGGTCTTCCTGCTGATGCGTGTGATTCCCGGCGACGTGGTCGACGTGCTCGGCATCGAGGGCGACCTGAGCGAGGCGGAACAGCAGGCGCTCAGGATCGAGCTCGGCCTGGACGCCGGATGGGGCACGCAGTTCCTGCGCTGGGTCGGTGGTGCGCTCGCGGGCGATCTCGGGCTGAGCCTGCGCTACAACCGGCCGGTCGCCGAGATGATCGGCTACGCCCTGCCGCACACCCTGACGCTCGCGACCCTGGCGCTCGGCCTCGGTCTGGCGCTCGGGGTCAGCATCGCGGCGGTGGCCGCGGCCCGGCCTAACGGCGTCTGGCCCGGACTCGTGCAGGTGCTGAATGTCTGGTCGATCGCCCTGCCGACCTTCTGCGTCGGGCTCGCCGGCATCCTGGTGTTCTCGATCTGGCTCGGCTGGCTGCCGGTGCGCGGACAGATCCTGATGCCGGTGCTGGTGCTGGGGATCGACATCGCCGGGCAGATCGCCAAGCCGCTGCACGAGGAGCTGAAGGAGATCCTCGCCACCCCCTACATCCGCTCGGCGCGCGCCAAGGGACTCGGGCCGGGCGCGATCGTGCTGCGCCACGTGCTGCCGAACGCAGCCGGGGTGCTGAGTGCGGTCTCGGGCCTCATCCTGGGGGGGCTGGTCTCGGGAGCGCTGACCATGGAGGTGCTGTTCGGCCTGCCGGGGCTGGGTAGCCTCGCGTTCCAGGCGATCGCCGGGCGCGACTGGACCGTGCTGCAATCGGTCGTCGTGCTGTTCGCGCTCGGGGTGATCGCGGCCAACCTGCTGGCCGACTTGGCGCACCGGCTTGCCGACCCGCGCGTGCGCTGAGCGCGGCCCAGCCCCGCGCCGGGCGCGCGAAGCTTGCATTTTCGGCCGCGCTCCGTCAGAAAGCCGCCGATCCGGAAGCGCGGCGCGGTCGAGGCGGTGGTGAGCACCCCCGCCGGCCGCGCCCGCAGTTTTTCACGAGACCCCGCCCTGCCGGGGGCACGACCAGGAGGCCGCCGTGCCGCGCAACGTACCGCTGTCGCGTATCCGTAACATCGGCATCACCGCGCATATCGACGCGGGCAAGACGACGACGACGGAGCGCATCCTCTACTACACTGGCCGCAGCCATAAGGTCGGCGAGGTGCACGAGGGCTCCACCACCACCGACTACATGGAGCAGGAGCGCGAGCGCGGCATCACCATCACCTCCGCCGCGGTGACGGCCGAGTGGAAGGACCACCGGATCAACATCATCGACACGCCCGGCCACATCGACTTCAACATCGAGGTGAACCGCTCCTTGCGCGTGCTCGACGGCGCGATCTTCATTATCGAGGGTGTGGCCGGCGTGCAGCCGCAGAGCGAGACCAACTGGCGCCTCGCCGACCGCTACAACGTTCCGCGCATCATCTTCATCAACAAGATGGATCGCACCGGCGCCGATTTCTACAAGGCCGTGCAGTCGCTGATCGACAAGCTCGGCATCGTGCCGCTGGAGATCCAGCTTCCGATCGGCGCCGAGGACAGGTTCGTCGGCGTGGTCGATCTTGTCGAGATGAAGGCGATCGTCTGGGACGGCTCGGAACTCGGCGCCTCGTTCAAGGACGCGCCCATCCCGGCCGACCTGATGGAGAAGGCGAAGGAGTACCGCCAGAAGCTGCTCGACACCGCGCTCTCGGTCGATGACGCGGCGATGGAGGAGTATTTCGACAAGGGCGACGTCGCGGTCGAGACGCTGAAGCGCTGCATCAAGAAGGGCACGATCGCCGGGACCTTCCGCCCCGTGCTCTGCGGCACGGCGTTCAAGAACAAGGGTGTGCAGCCGCTGCTCGACGCCGTGCTCGACTATCTGCCGGCGCCGAACGAGGTGCCGGGCATCCGCACCGTCCCGCCCGAGGGCTCGCAGGAGGAGGGGCGCGAGATCGTCATCAGCGAGGACGCGCCGTTCACCGGCCTCGCCTTCAAGATCATCAACGCCAAGTACGGCACGCTGACCTTCGTGCGCGTCTACTCGGGCGTGCTGCGCTCGGGCGACCAGGTGCTCAACACCACGAAGGGCAACAAGGAGCGCATCGGGCGGATGTTCCAGATGCACGCCGACAAGCGCGAGGAGATCAAGGAGGTCTACGCCGGCGACATCGCCGCCTTCATCGGGCTGAAGGACACCCAGACCGGCGACACGCTCGCCGATCCGTCCGACCCGGTGGTGCTGGAGCGCATGGCCTTCCCGGTGCCGGTGATCGACATCTCGGTCGAGCCCAAGACCAAGGACTCGATCGAGAAGATGACGCTCGGGCTGCAGAAGCTCGCGGCCGAGGATCCGTCGCTACGCCTGCGCACCGATCCGGAGACTGGCCAGACGATCCTGTCGGGCATGGGCGAGCTCCATCTGGAGATCATCATCGACCGGCTGAAGCGTGAATACGGCGTCGAGGCGAATATCGGCGCGCCGCAGGTGGCCTATCGCGAGACCATCACGCGCAGCCACACCGAGACCTACACGCACAAGAAGCAGACCGGCGGGTCGGGCCAGTACGCCGAGGTCAAGATCGTGTTCGAGCCGCTCGACCGCAACGGCGGGGTGGTGTTCGAGAACGCGGTGGTCGGCGGCGCGGTGCCGAAGGAGTACATCCCGGCGGTCGAGAAGGGCATCAAGGTGCAGGCCGAGACCGGGGTGCTCGCCGGCTTCCCCACCGTGGACTTCAAGTACACGCTGGTGGACGGCAAGTACCACGACGTCGACTCCTCGGCGATGGCGTTCGAGATCGCCGCCAAGGCGTGCTTCCGCGAGGGCATGAAGAAGGCCGGGCCGATCATCCTCGAGCCGATCATGGACGTGGAGGTGACGACGCCGCCGGATCACGTCGGCGACGTGGTGGGCGACCTCAACCGCCGCCGCGGCATGATCCAGAGCCAGGACATCCTGGGCACCTCGGTGATCGTGCGCGCGCATGTGCCGCTGTCGGAGATGTTCGGCTACATCTCCGATCTGCGCTCGATGTCGAAGGGACGGGCGTCGTTCACGATGCAGTTCCACCACTACGACCCGGTGCCGCGGAACATCGCCGAACAGATCATGGCGAAGTCGGCCTGATCCTTGCCGCGCGCCGGCGAGAGGACGCAACGTCGGTTCCGGGTTCCCTCTCCCGCGATGCGGGAGAGGATCAGGGTGAGGGTCGCTCCCGCAGGTCGTTCCTGATCAGGTCCGACGCCTTCTCGGCCAGCGCATAGACCGTCGCATTGGTGTTGGCGCTGATCATGTCGGGGAAGGCCGAGGCATCGGCCACCCACAGCGCGCCGACCCCGCGCGCGCGCAGCCGCGGGTCGAGCACCGCCATGGCGTCTCCCGCGGGGCCCATGCGGCACGTCCCGCAGGGATGATACGTGGTCGAACCGTAGGCGCGCGCGAAGGCGAGCAGCTCCTCGTCGCTCTCGGCGTTCCCACCCGGCAGCGTCTCGTCCCCGCGATACGGGTCGAGCGGCGCCTGGCCGATCCAGCGCCGGCAGAACCGGATGCCCCAGAGCAGCGCGCGCCGGTCCGCCTCGGCCGTCAGGTAGCCGGGCCGGATCGACGGTGACACCGCCGGGTCGGGCGAGACGATCTCGACCTCGCCTACACTCTCCGGCCGGTGCTGCCACACCCCCATCGACACGCCGGGCTCGTCTTCCAGCGCCCCGAACGTGCCCTGCCGCCATGAGCCGGGCGCGACCACGGCCTGGATGTCGGGGCTTTCCAGCCCTTCGCGCGAGCGCGGGAAGCACAGGATCATGCCGGGCGAGCAGGTCAGGATGCCGCGCCCGCCGAAGGCCCATTTCGCCACCTCCCAGGCCAGCCTGATCCCCCGGCTCCGTTCGTTCGCGGTGCCGACGTTGCGCACCCGCCAGGTCATGCGCACCAGGTAGTGGTCCTGCAGGTTGCGCCCCACGCCGGGCAGGTCGTGCACCACGGGAATGCCATGGCGCGCGAGCAGCGCGCCCGGGCCGATGCCGGAGAGCTGGAGGAGCTGCGGCGAGCCGATCGCGCCGGCGGCGAGCACGACGCCGCGTGCGGCCGTGATCGTCTCGCGCCGTCCGCCCCGCTCGATCTCCACCCCGCTCGCGCGTCCGCCCTCGACCACGACGCGCCGGCAGAGCGCCCCGGTGATCACGCCGAGGTTCGGCCGGCCGATCGCAGGGTCGAGATAGGCGGTCTTGGCCGAACTCCGCCAGCGCCCGCCGCGCGCCTGCTGCGTCCAGGCGACCCCGTCCTGCACCCGGCCGTTGTAGTCCTCGAGATAGGGCAGCCCCATCGCTTGCGCGGCGGCGACGAACGCCTCGAGCAGCGGCCCGCGATCCACCCCCTGCTCGACCGCGACGGCGCCGTCGCGGCCGCGCTCCGGATCGCGTGCGGCTTCGTATCGTTCCGAACGGCGGAAATACGGCACGAGATCGTCATAGGACCAGCCGATGCAGCCCTTCTGCGCCCAGCGGTCGTAGTCCTGCGGCTGGCCGCGGATATGGATCATGCCGTTGATCGCGGACGAGCCGCCGAGGCCCCGCCCGCGCGGATAGAGGATCGCGCGGTTGCCGCTCGCCGGGTCGGGCGTGGTGCGGTAGCCCCAGGTGAGGCCGCGATGCTCCATCAGCCGCGCATAGGCCGCCGGGATGCG
>CALKJX010000206.1 GCA_937995555.1 uncultured Elioraea sp. | reverse complement strand
CGCCAAGGATTTCGAGGCCACCATCGCCTTACCGCCCTGCGGGCGTTGCCTGTGGCTCGCCAACGCCTTCCTCTACGCCGCCTCCGCCATCATCCTGCTGCGTCGCGTCGCACGTTCCGCATGAGATTCGAGACAGACTCTAAGCAATCCCCTTTTCCCAGGCCATCAGGTTGCTGAAGATCAAGTCGCCGTCTTTGATTCGGAACAGCTTCTGCCAGGTGAAGTCCGCACCGCTGAGGATGCGACGATGGAAGGTGCCCTTGAAGAAGCTGCGGACGCCTATCTCCGTGTAGGTCGCGTCGGGATCAATGGTCACAGCGCGGCGGACCAGGGGAGCGACGTCGCCCATGCGGGCGCGGGGGGCGTGGGCGGCGATGCGGCGGAAGGCGGCGGAAAGGGCCTGGGCGAGCTCCGCCTCCACCGCCTCGGCCCCACGGCGCCGCGCGGCGAGCCGCGCCTCGACAGCGTCGAGCCGCCGCACGATCCGCTCCTGCTCCGCCAGCGGCGGGAGGGGGACCGGAATACGTAGGAACTCGGCGGGCTTGATACGGTTCTTGCCGGACGATCCGAAGGACAGGCCTGCGCACGCCTCCCACGCGGCCCGGCTTTTCGACCACCAGTGAACCCAACGCGGCAGCAAGCGATCCGCCTTGGGGCGAAATGTCGGAAACTCGTTGGACCCGACCGCGCCGGCCAGATCGGGCGGCACAACCCCGATGCTGCCGTGGCGCGCCCAGATCTTGTTGATGACGAGATCGTCCGCCTCAACCCGGAACAGAACCGACGCAGCGGTTTCCGTCCCCGTCTTGCGAGCAAACTCGTACACGCCTTCGCCCCACCACTTCACACCCACGAAGCGATAGGTCTCGTCAGGTTGGGGAGCTATGGGCCGTGCGACCGGCTCCGCCACCTCCCCCAGCGCCACCCTCGGCCAGCGCATGCTCAGCCCGGCCCCTCGTCCACCAGCGCGCGCAGTTCCTCGAGCAGCGCCAGCACCTCCCGCTCCTTCGCCAGCGCGCTCGCCACGATCTCGGCGGGCGGGCGATGGTCCTCCGCCGCCTTGGCCGCCGGGTTCCTGAGGTCGAGGTTCACCGCCACCACCCGGCCCGCCTCGTCGCGGCGGATCAGCCCCGGCCCGTCCACCTGCCAGGCCCGCGGCCCCTCGGCCCGATCGCCCCACCAGGCGAGGAACTCGGAAAACTCCTCGAACGGGATCGGCCGCGTCTTGGTGTATTTCCGCCGCCCCTCGGGCAGGGGCTGTTCGTAGAACCAGATCTCGCGCGTCGGCCCCGAGGTGTCGAAGAAGATCACGTTGGTCGGGATGTCGGTGTAGGGCGCGAAGACGCCCTCGGGCAGGCGCAGCACGGTGTGCAGGTTGAACTGCTCCAACAGGTCCGCCTTGATGCGCGCGGCGACGCCATCGCCGAACAGCGTGCCGTTCGGCACCACCACCGCCGCCCGCGCCGGCCGCCCCGCCGGTGTCGCCGCGCGCCGGAGCCGCCGCATGATGAGCTGGAGGAACAGCAGCGCCGTCTCGGCGGTGCGCCGGTCCTCGGGGAAATTGTCCTGGATGCCGCGCTCCTCCTCGCCGCCGAAGGGCGGGTTGGTGAGGATCACGTCCACCCGGTCGCGCTCGCCGATCTCGGCCAAGCGATGGCGCAGGGCGTTGCCCGGGTCGATCCGCGGCGCGTCGAGCCCGTGCAGCAGCAGGTTCATCTGGCAGAGCAGATAGGGCAGGGATTTCGGCTCGCAGCCGAGCAGCGAGCGCCGCTGCAGCACCTTGCGATCCGCCACCGTGCGCACCTGGGCGGCGAGATGGGCGAAGGCCTCGACCAGGAAGCCGCCGGTGCCGGCGGCGGGGTCGAGCACCGTCTCGCCGAGCCGCGGGTCGGTCACCTGCACCATGAGGCGCACCACCGCGCGCGGGGTGTAGAACTCCCCCGAATCCCCCGCCGCGTCGCGCATCTCGCGCAGCATGGATTCGTAGAGCGCGCCGAGGGTGTGCAGCTCCTCCGACGAGGTGAAGTGGATGCCGTCCACCTTGTCGATGACGTCGCGCAGCAGGTAGCCGCTGCGCATGCGGTTGTCCACGCCGCGGAAGACGGTGGCGATCACGTCGCGCCTATCGTCGCCGTTCTCGCTGGCCAGCGCGCGCAGATAGGCGAAGAGGCCGGGGCCGCGCGTGCCGTCGGGGCGCACCGTCTCCTCGCCGTTGATGAAGGCGAGCAGCTCGTCGCCGGTGATGCCCTGCGGGTTCGCCGCCCAGTCGCGCCAGCGATAGGGCGGCTCGATCGCCGGGCGGAAGCGCGTGCCGGCGAGGGTGGCCTCCGCCTCGCGCTGCCGCTCGAGGTCGTCGAGGAACTTCAGGAACATGATCCAGGTGAGCAGCGGCAGCCGGTCGAGGTCGCCGTTCAGCCCCTTGTCCTTGCGCATGATGTCGCGCGCGGATTTCAGCAGCGCGCCGAGCGCCTGGGCGGTGGTCAGCGCGGGTTTCGCGGTGGCGCGGGGCTTACGCGGCATAGAGCTGCTCCTGCAGCTCGGCCACTGCGGCGCGGAGCTGCTCGGGCCCGCCGAAGAGGCGGATGATGTCGGCCACCTGGCCGTGGTTCG
This sequence comes from uncultured Elioraea sp., assembly GCA_937995555.1. Lineage (GTDB taxonomy): Bacteria > Pseudomonadota > Alphaproteobacteria > Acetobacterales > Acetobacteraceae > Elioraea. Next base: position 1,567 of record CALKJX010000206.1, on the reverse strand, counting down.
AGATGGGCGGCACCTTCAGCACGTCGGGCAGGACGAACTCGGCCTCGCCATGGGCGGCGTATTTCTCCAACAGCTCCTCCAGGATGGCGCGGCCCTCGGCGCCGTACTTCGTGAAGATGTCCGGGGCGCGGGCGCGGAGCTCCCTCGCCCGCTCGCGCCGCGTGCGCAGGGGCGCGTTGAAGGCGAGGTGGCAGATCAGGTCGAAGGGGTCGGCCTCGGGCTGGCCCGCGGCCTCGGCGAGCTGGTCGAAGCTGATGCCGCGCTCGGCGAGGCGCTGCACGATCTCCGACCGCCGCGCGGCGTCCCTCCACGCCTCGCGCAGCGCCTTGGAGGTGGGGAAGAGGGAGCGGACGCTCTCGGCGGCGTAGTCGGTGTAGCGCACGACGCGAAGCTGCGCGCCGGAGGGGTCGAGCTCGTAGACGAGATGCGCGGCGATCTCGACCTGCCCGCCGTCGAAGTAGAATTTCCGCCGCTCCCCGCCGGGCGGCTCGACCACCTCGGGCGGGGCGGGTTCGGGCTCCGGCTCGGCGCCGGGCTGGGGGATCTCGGTCACGCCGATGGTCTCGCCGGCGGCGTCGAGCTCCTCCTCGGTCAGCCGGGCCGGGTCGCCGTCGAAGGCCGGGTCGGCGAAGAGCCGGGTGGCCGAGCCGGTGTAGTCGAGGATGTTGAACCAGAGCTTGCCGTAGTCGTCGCGCACCCGCGTGCCGCGGCCGATGATCTGCTTGAACTCGCTCATCGAGCCGACGACGCGGGCGAGCACCACGTTCTTGCAGGTCGGCGCGTCCACGCCGGTGGTCAGGAGCTGCGAGGTGGTGAGGATGGTCGGCGTGCGCGTGTCCACGTCCTGGAAGCGGCCGAGATGGGCGCGGCCGATCTCGCCCTCGTCGGCGGTGACGCGGCAGATATAGTCGGGGTGCTGGGCGACCATGTCCTGGTTCAGCGCGACCAGCGCCTGGCGCATCTCGGCGGCATGTTCCTGGTCCACGCAGAAGACGATGGTCTTGGCGTAGCGGTCGGTCTTGCGCAGGAAGCCGCTCAGGTGCTTCGCGATCGCCTGGGTGCGGGCGCGCAGCGCCACCACGCGCTCGAAATCCTGGGTGCGGTATTCGTCGTCGGGGATCTCGCGGCCGTAGCGGTCGAGGTCGCCCCTGCTCGGCCGCCAGCCGGCGGCGTCCCATTCCGTGATCACGCGATGGACGCGATAGGGAGCGAGGAAGCCGTCCTCGATGCCCTGGCGGAGGCTGTATTCGTAGATCGGGTTGCCGAAGTAGCGGTAGGTGTCGCGGTTGTCGTCGCGCAGCGGCGTCGCGGTCATGCCGAGCTGGAAGGCGGGGGCGAAGTGTTCGAGGATGACGCGCCAGGCGCTGTCCTCCCGCGCGCTGCCGCGGTGGCATTCATCGACGATGATCAGGTCGAAGAAGTCCGGCTGTACCGCACCCGATTTCCTGGACAGGCGGTTGCATTATGCGGCGCGCCTGAGGTTGGTGTCGAGGCGCGCGGCGCGTGCGTCGATTGGGCTGAGGTAGCCGTTCTTCTCGATCAGCCACTCGGTGTTGTAGCGGGCGGC
>CALKJX010000205.1 GCA_937995555.1 uncultured Elioraea sp. | reverse complement strand
AACGGCAGGATGAAGATGCAGTAGAACAGCAGAACGAGCCACGGCGCGTTGCGGAAGAACTGCGTCGCGACGATGGCCGGACGCGACAACCACCGCGATGGCGCGACCTGCCCGAGGCCGAGGAACAGCCCGAGCAGTGTGCCGACCGCCATCGCGATCACGCTGATCAGCACATTCAGCACGAAGCCCTCGCCGATCAGCGGCGCCCAGCGGATCAGCGCGGGGAGTGCGCCGTCCGCGGCCGGCGCGGCGGCCTGCGCCCAGGCCGAACCCGCGAGCACCAGCAGCAGCGCGAAGCCGGCCGCCTTGCCGTCGGGCGCGCGCGTCATCGCTCGCCGAAGCCCGGCAGGCGCAGTGCCCGCTCCCAACGATGCATCGCCCAGACCAGCAGCGTGACGAGACCGATATAGAGGATCAGCAGCGTCGTCATCATCTCCGGCACGTTCAGCGCATCCGACCAGATCTGGTTCGACACGTAGAGCATCTCCGGCACGCCGATCGCGTAGGCGAGCGTGGTCGTCTTCACCAGGTTGACGAGGTTGTTGTTCAGCGCCGGCAGGCAGATTCGGAAGGCGAGCGGCAGCACGACCAGGCGGTAGGATTGCAGACGGGTCAGGCCGAGCGCGGTGGCGGCCTCGGTGGTGCCCTGCGGCACGGCCTCGACGCCGCTGCGGAAGATCTCGACATTGAAGGCGCCGGCGAACAGCGCCAGCGCCACGATCGCCCAGGCGACATTGCCGATCAGCGGTGTGGGAAAGCCGAGATCGTCCGGCACGGCCGGGGTGATCGAGCCGAGCCCGAAGAAGAAGAAATACATCTGCACGAGCGGGGGCGTGTTGCGGAAGAACGCCACATACCCGTCGGTCAGCCAGCGCAGCGGCGCGACCGGCGATTTCTGCGCTGCCGCGCCGAGCACGCCGAGCAGGACGCTCGCCACCACCGAGGTCGCGGCGAGATAGACGGTCATCAGGAAGCCCGCCCAGAACCGCGACCGGTCGAACGGGTCGTAGAGGATGGTGAGGTTGATCCCGGCGGACTCGTGCAGCCCCCGGAACAGGCTCTCGATCAGGTCCAAGAGGCGAGGGCGGGGGCGCGATGCCCCCGCCACCCTTGCGCTACTGGATGTGGTCCTTCAGCGCCTCGTGCATCCGCCGCAGGAAGGCGCTCTCGGCGATGCCGGCCTGCTTCTCCCAGGCCAGCAGCTTGCCCGACCGGTGCCAGTGCGCGACCATTCCCGACATGAAGCGGCCCCACGGCTTGTCGAGATCGTCGAGCCGCACCGCGAGGCCCCAGGGCGTGTCGCTCTGGCTCGGCAGCGGCATGTGGAAATCGTTCCACTGCCCCGAGGCGAGCATCACCGCGATCAGGTTGTCGTCGTAGAGCCAGCCGACGCAGCGGCGCTGGCGCAGCGCGGTCTCGACTTCGGCGATGCCGGTGAAGGCGAGGATCTCGATGCCGTGGCGCTCGGTCGCCGGGCGGTTGTACCAGGCGCCCTGGATGGCGCAGAGCTGGCGGCCGCGCAGCGCGTTCCAGTCGGTCGTGGTCACCTGCTTCGGCAGCAGCACGTTGAAGCCCGACGAATAGTAGTTCGGATGCACGATGCCGACCACGCGCCGCCGCTCGGCCGTGTCGGACATGGTGGCGATCATCAGGTCGATCTGGCCCTGGGCGAGGAACTGCATCCGGTTCGCCGCCACCACCGCGACGAACTCCGGCCGCACGCCCAGCGTGGCGGCGACGTCCTTCGCCATCTCGATCTCCATGCCGACGAACTCGCCGGCCGGGTTGCGGAAGCCCCAGGGACGGTAGTCGGCGCGCACGCCGACCTTCAGCACGCCCTCGCGCAGGATGCGGCTCAGGGTATCGCCGGTTGGCTGCGCCGCCACCGGCAGCGGTGCCGCCAAGGCGAGGCATGCGGCGATCGTGCCTGCGATCGTCCAGCGTCGTGTGGTTCGGGTGGTCATCGCCTGTCTCCCCGGTCTGTGGTGTGCGGCGAAGCGTGCCAGAGGGATGATGCGCGCGCGAGTCCGGATCACACGCCGACGCCGAACGCGCGGCCGGCCACGACGCAGCCATGCCAGAGCTCGGCGCCGAAGGAGCGGTAGCAGCCCAGCACGACGTCGTCGTCGCGGCGCCACGCCAGCACGCCGATGTGGCCGGCGAGCGTGTGCGCGACGCTGCCCGGCGGGAACGCCTGCGCGTCCAGATCGATCGGCAGCAGCCGCGAGAGCGCCTCGATCGCGTCCGTCCCGCCGACCGTGATCAGCGTGCGTGCGCCGGCGAGTGGCGTGGCCGCGCCGGCATCGCCGATCGCGGCGTCCAGTCGCGACGTGGCGTGCAGCCCCTCCGCCGGCAGCAGCACGAGATGCTGGCCAAGCCCGCCCCACAGCACGGCCGCGCCGCCCGGGCCGACGACCGCGCGCCCCGTCTCCGGCAAGCCGAGGCCGAAGGAGGCGCGCAGCCGCGCATCGAGATCGGCACGCCGTCCCCGGCGCGGCGTGAGCGCGACCAGACCCTCGCTGTCCAGGAAGGAGAGCCGCACGCCCGGTGCGCCGTCCGGTCGGCCGGAGTGGCCCGACCGGATCACGCCATCGAGCGCAGTGATGCGCGCGAGCTCAGCCACGGCTGCGTGCTCCCTCCGGGTCGACGAACACGGGCGCGCAGACCTCGGTGGGCGTGTCGCTGCCGCGCAGCGGGTCATGGACCCGCACGGTCTC
>CALKJX010000204.1 GCA_937995555.1 uncultured Elioraea sp. | reverse complement strand
CCGGTCGAGGAGCTCGAGCGCTTCGTCACCATGGACGAGGTGCCGTCGTGAGCGAAGCGTCCATGACCGCCCAGCGCCTCACCTATCGCGAGGCCTGCCGCCAGGCGATCCGCGCGGCGATCCTCGCCGATCGGCGCGTCTTCCTGATGGGCGAGGATGTCGGCCGCTACGGCGGATGCTACGCCGTCACCAAGGGACTGATGGCCGAACTCGGCGAGGATCGCATCCGCGATACGCCGCTCTCCGAGAGCGCCTTCGTCGGTGCCGGCATCGGCGCGGCGATGGCCGGGATGCGTCCGATCGTCGAGGTGATGACCTGCAATTTCAGCCTGCTGGCGCTCGACCAGATCCTCAACAACGCAGCGACGATCCCGCACATGTCGGGCGGGCAGTTCGCCGTGCCGCTGGTGCTGAGGCTCGCCACCGGCGCCGGTCGGCAGCTCGCCGCGCAGCACTCGCACAGCCTGGAGGGCTGGTTCGCGCACATCCCCGGCCTTCGCATTCTCGCCCCGGCGACCATCGAGGATGCGCGCCACATGCTCGCTCCGGCGCTCGCCGATCCGAACCCGGTGCTGATCTTCGAGCACGTGATGCTGTACAACATGGAGGGCACGCTCGATCCGGCCGTCACCGGCGTCGACATCGCGCGGGCGAAGGTGCGGCGCCGGGGCAGTGACGTCACGCTCGTCACCTATGGCGGCAGCCTGTTCAAGACGCTCGCCGCCGCGGAGACGCTCGCCGCGGAAGGACTCTCGGCGGAGGTGATCGATCTGCGCGTGCTGCGTCCGCTCGACATAGCGACCGTGGTGGAGTCCGTCTCCCGCACGCGTCGCGTGGTGATCGTCGACGAGGGCTGGCGGTCGGGCTCGCTGTCGGCCGAGGTGGCGATGCGTCTGGTCGAGGAGGCGTTCTTCGAGCTCGATGCGCCGATCCGCCGCGTCTGCACGCGCGAGGTGCCGATCCCGTATCCCGCCCATCTCGAACGCGCCGCCCTGCCGCAGCCGGAGACGATCGCCGCGGCCGCGCGCAGCCTCGTGCGTCCGCCATGACGGTCTTCCGCATGCCCTCCTTGGGCGCGGACATGGAGTCCGGCACGCTGGTGGAGTGGCTCGTCCGTCCGGGGGATCGCGTGAAGCGTGGCGACGTCGTCGCCGTGGTGGAGACCGCGAAGGGCGCGATCGAGATCGAGATCTTCCAGGACGGGGTGGTGCGCGCCCTGATCGCGGAGCCTGGCGCGGTCGTGCCGGTCGGCGCGCCGCTGGCGGAGATCGCCGCGGAGGGCGTCGCGGCCGAGGTTGCGCCCGCGCCGCCCATACCGCAGCCCGCAGTGACGCCGCCGACGGCACCTGCCGGACCACCCGCGGCACCGCTGCCCCAGCGCCCGGCTGCACCTGCGCCGACCGCGCCCCAGGCAGGGCGGGTGCGGGTCACGCCCGCCGCCCGACGGCGCGCCGCCGCGCTCGGCATTCCCTTGGAACGGCTCCCTGGCACCGGGGTCGACGGAGCGATCTGCCTCGCCGATCTGCCGTCGTCCGCGCCGCCGAAGCGCGCGCCGGCAGGTTTCGACCCGGCCGCCATGCGCGCGGCGATCGCGGCGGCGATGAGCCGGTCGAAGCGCGAGATCCCCCACTACTACCTCAGCGAAACGGTCGATGTGTCCGCCGCCCTCGATCGGCTCACCCGGATCAATGCCGAGCGCGACCCGCCGGCGCGACTGCTGCCGGCGGTGGTCCTGCTGCGCGCCGCGGCACTCGCGATCGCGGCCACGCCGGAGGTGAACGGCTGGTGGGAGGACGGGCGGTTCCGCGCTGCCGATGGCGTGCATGTCGGCTGGGCCGTCGCACTGCGCGGCGGCGGCCTGATCGCCCCCGCGATCCGCGACGCTGACCGTCTCGCGCTCGATCCGCTGATGGCAGCGCTGCGCGACGTGGTGCAGCGCGCCCGCAGCTTCGCACTCCGCGGTTCCGAACTGACCTCCGCCAGCATCACGATCACGAGCCTCGGTGAGCGCGGTGCGGAGAGCGTGCTGCCGGTGATCCATCCGCCGCAGGTGGCGATGCTGGGGATCGGCCGCGTCGTCACGCGGCCCTGGGTGGTGGACGGCACGGTCCAGCCGCGCCGGGTCGTGACGCTGACGCTCGCCGGCGATCACCGCGCGACCGACGGGCATGTCGGCGGGCTCCTGCTGACGCGACTGGCCGCGCTGCTCGCTGATGCCGAACGGCTCTAGTGTCGGCGTCTTGCATGGACCGCAGCGAGGATGCGCATGACCCCGAGCGAGACCAAGAGACTGGTGGCCGAGATCCTTGCGGGGATCGCGCCGGAGGCGGACATTTCCACGGTCTCCGGGGATGCGGACCTGCGCGAGGCGCTCGACCTCGATTCGATCGACTTCCTCAACCTGGTCACCGGGCTGCACGAACGCACGGGCCGGCCGATCCCGGAAGCGGACTATCCGCGACTGTTCACGCTCGACGGCATCGGCGCCTATTTCGGCGAGGCGGCCGGCTGATCCGGTCCTGCCGCCAGACCGCGGCGGACGAGGAACGCATCGATCGCCGCGCCGAGGCCCGGCGTCTCCATCTCCGCATAGTCGTAGCGTGCCCGCACGACCGGGCGGATCCCGGCGAGCAGCCTGCCCAGGTCGGCGGGCGTGCCGGTGACGACGACGTCCGCGGCCGAGCCGGCGATGGTGGCGACGAGCGCGTGGCGCTGCGCTTCGCTGTAGCCCATCGCCGGCAGCACCGGACCGAGCTGCGGATGGGCGTCGTACAGCGCCGTGATCTCCGGCGTCGCCGAGCGGCGCGGGTCGACGATCTCCGCCGCACCGGCCTCGCGCGCGGCGAGCAGGCCGGCGCCGTGCGGCATGCCGCCGTGCGTGAGCGTCGGACCGTCCTCGACCACCAGCACGCGCCGGCCGCGCACCGCGTCGGCATCGTCGAGCCGCACCACCGAGGCACCGCGCAGGATCTGCGCGCGCGGATTGAGCGTGCGGACCGATGCGGCGATCGTCGCGACATCCGTCTCGGCCGCCGCATTGGCCTTCGCGATCAGCGCGATGTCGGCGCGCCGCAGCAACGCCTCGCCGGGATGGAACAGGCGCTCATGGCCCGGGCGCAACGCGTCGGCGAGGACGACGAGCAGATTCGGACGGATGAAGGGGAAATCGTTGTTGCCGCCGTCCCACAGCAGCAGGTCGCTGTCCGCCGCGGCGGCCGTGAACACCGCCGCCGTCTCCGCGCCGGCATGCACGACCAGCCCGGCCGCGATGTGCGGCTCGTACTCCTCGCGTTCCTCGATCGTGCAGCGCGCGGCGTCCAGGTCCTTGGCATGCGCGAAGCGCTGCACAGCCTGCTCGGCAAGATCGCCGTACGGCATCGGGTGGCGGATCACGCCGACGCGCAGGCCGCGCGCGACAAGCCGCTGACCGATCCAGCGGGCGACCTGCGACTTGCCGCAGCCCGTGCGCACGGCGCAGACCGCGATCACCGGCAGCGGCGCGGGCAGCATGCTGCGGACGAGATCGGGCAGCACGAACTCCGCCCCGGCAGCCAGCACGGCCGAGGCGCGATTCATCACCGCGACATGCGCGACGTCGCTGTAGGCGAACACGACGCGATCCACCGCGTGGTCGCGGATGAGGGTTTCGAGCTCCGCCTCGTCGTGAATCGCTATGCCGTCGGGGTAGAGTGGCCCGGCGAGCATCGCCGGGTAGCGGCGGCCGGCGATGCCCGGGATCTGCGCGGCCGTGAACGCGATCACCTCGTGCGTGGGATCGTCGCGGTAGAGCGTGTTGAAGGTGTGGAAGTCGCGCCCGCCTGCGCCCATGATGACGGCCCGGATCCGTCGTGCCATTGCCGCGCCTCCTCTCGGTCTTGCTGCCGGCGTGATGCTTGGCCAGGCGCGCCCCGCCGGCAATCCCGCCTCTGCGCCGTCGCAAGCCGGTTGGCTTCTGTGGCGCGCCGGCCGATGCTGCGAGGCCCAGGGATCGCGTACGGCAGGATCACGTGATGACCGAGCCAAGTGCAGACAGTGCTCCGGAGCTGCCCGAACGGTTGCCGCCGGAGCGCCTGCGCCGGACCGCCTCGTTCCGGCTGCCGGACGCCGCCTCCGGCCCCGCGCAGGCGCCGATCGAGGCGCCCTCGGCCTAT
>CALKJX010000203.1 GCA_937995555.1 uncultured Elioraea sp. | reverse complement strand
CGGGCTGGACGCTCCCCGGCGTGATGACGGTGGGCGCGGCGCAGATCGCGCTCAAGACCGGCGGGCTGGTGCCCGACCGCGATGTGTGGATCGCCGGCCAGGGGCCGCTGCTGCTGCTCTACGCGGCGCAGGCGCTCGCCGCCGGCGGGCGCATCGCCGGCGTGCTCGACCTCGCCGATCCGTCCGCGCGGCGGCGCGCGCTCGCGCATCTGCCGGGTGCGCTGCGTGCGCCGTCCTATCTGCGCAAGGGTCTCGCCTGGCGGCTTGCGTTGCGCCGCGCCAGGGTGCCTTGGATCCGCGCGGCCGATGTCCGTGCCGAGGGCGACGCAAGGCTCCGGAGCATCCGCTTCGTCGCCGACGGCGCCGTGTACACGAAGCCTGCCTCGATGCTGCTGCTGCATGACGGCGTGATCCCCTCGGTGCAGATCACCCGCGCGCTCGGCTGCGCGCATGTCTGGGACGAGGCGCAGCGCTGCTGGAAGCCGACGACGGATGGCTGGGGCAGGACGAGTCATCCGCGGATCGTGGTCGCCGGGGACGGCGCCGGCATAGGGGGCGCGGCCGCCGCTGCCCTGTCGGGGCGGATCGCCGCCCTCGGCATCGCCGCCGCCCTCGGCCGGCTGAGCGAGGCCGCGCGCGACCGCGCCGCCGCCCCGCTGGTCGCGCTGCGGGCGAAGCATCTCGCCGTCCGCCCGTTCCTCGACGCGCTGTTCGCGCCGCTGCCGATCCGACCCGAGGACGACACCATCCTCTGCCGCTGCGAGGAGGTGACGGCGGGGCGTGTGCGCGAGGCCGTGGCCCTCGGCTGCCTCGGCGCCAACCAGCTCAAGGCCTTCACGCGCGCCGGCATGGGGCCGTGCCAGGGGCGGATGTGCGGGCCTGCGGTCGCGGCGGTGATCGCCGCCGAGCGCGGCGTGCCGGTACAGGAGATCGAACCCTACCGGCTGCGCTTCCCGACCAAGCCGGTCACCCTCGGCGAGCTCGCCGCGCTGCACGATGACGGCGCGGCCCTGGAACCGCGCGTCTCATGACCGGGCGCGCGGTCGTCATCGGCGGCGGGCTGCACGGGCTGTCGACCGCGCTGCATCTCGCCCGCGCCGGCTGGTCCGCAACGGTTTTGGAACGGCGTCATGTCGGGCGGCACTCCTCGGGCATCAATGCCGGCGGCGTGCGGCGCCTCGGCCGCGACCTGCGTGAGATCGCGCTGTCGCAGGTGGCGTTCGAGATGTGGACGAACCTGCGCGCGCTCGTCGGCGACGATGGCGGCTTCCGTCCTTCCGGCCAGGTGAAGGTGGCGGAGAGCGAGGCCGATCTCGCCAGGCTCGAACGCCGCGCGGCCGAGGTGCGGGCACTCGGCTGGACGCATGAGGAGCTGGTCGATCGCGCCGAGACGCGCCGGCTGCTGCCCGCGGTCTCGCCGCACGTGGTCGGCGCGCTGGTGGTGCGCGACGACGGCGCGGCCGATCCGATGCGCACGGTGATGGCGTTCCGGCGCGCCGTCCTCGCCGCCGGCGCCGTGATCGAGGAGGGGGAGGGCGTCGTCGGGCTCGAACGGACGGGATCGGGCACGCTGCGCGTCGTCACCGCGCGCGGGGCGTGGGAGGCGGAACGGGTCGCCAACTGCGCCGGCGCCTGGGCCACCGCAATTGCGCGCATGGCGGGCGAGACGATCCGCTGCGGCGTGAAGTCGTCGATGATGATCGTCACCGAGCGCCTGCCGCGCTTCGTCGAGCCGACCGTGGGCTCGGCCTCGCGCGCGCTCTCGTTCAAGCAGACCGAAGCCGGAACCGTGCTGATCGGCGGCGGCCATCAGGGCCGTGCCGATGTCGCGGCCGAGACGGCGGTGGTCGATTTCCGCAATCTTGCCAAGGCCGCGCGCATCGCCGCGGAGCTGTTCCCGCTGATGCACGGCGTGCGCATCGTGCGCAGCTGGTCCGGCATCGAGGCGCGCACGCCCGACGAGATCCCGGTGATCGGCGAGAGCACGACCTGCCCTGGCCTGATCCACTCCTTCGGCTATTCGGGCCACGGCTTCCAGCTGGCGCCCGCCGCCGGCGCCGCGGTCGCCGAGATCATGATGCGCGGGACCACCAACCTGCCGGTGGCGCCCTTCGCGCCGGCGCGGTTGATCGAGCGGGCCGCGGCATGACGGCGCTCGCGGTCGAGGGGCTGCGCACCGAGTTCCGCATCGGCGGCGCGTGGCATCCGGCGGTGAAGGACATCTCGTTCACGCTCGCGCGCAACGAGACGCTCGCGCTGGTCGGCGAGAGCGGCTGCGGCAAGTCGATGACCGCGCTCTCGATCCTGGGGCTGGTGCCGGCGCCAGCCGGGCGGATCGCCGCCGGGCGGATCATGCTGGAGGGGCGCGAGATCACCGGCCTGCCGGAGGCCGAGCTGGAGAAGATCCGCGGCGATCGCGTCGCCATGATCTTCCAGGAGCCGATGACCAGCCTCAATCCGGTGATGACGGTCGGCGACCAGGTCGCCGAGCCGCTGATCCGCCATCGCGGCATGGCGCGGAGGGAGGCGCTGAAGCACGCCCTCGGCCTGCTGGAGGAGGTGAAGATCCCATCCGCCGCCGCGCGGCTCTCGGAGTATCCGCACCAGTTCTCGGGCGGGATGCGCCAGCGCGTGATGATCGCGATGGCGCTCGCCTGCGAGCCCGCCGTGCTGCTCGCCGACGAGCCGACCACCGCGCTCGACGTGACGATCCAGGCGCAGGTGCTGGGGCTGCTCGCCGATCTGCGCGCGCGCCACGGCACCTCCGTCCTGTTCATCACGCACAATCTCGGCGTGGTGGCGCAGATCGCCGACCGGGTGGCGGTGATGTATGCGGGCGAGATCGTCGAGGAAGGGCCGGTGCACGCGATCTTCGCCGAGCCGGGCCATCCCTATACGCGCGCGCTGTTCGCGACCATTCCGCGCATGGACCGCGCCGGCCAGGACCTCGCCGCGATCCCCGGCCGCGTGCCCGCGCTCGACGCGATGCCGCAAGGCTGCCGCTTCGCGCCGCGCTGCCCGCTCCGGCGCGAGGGCTGCGAGCGGGACCAGGCGCTCGTTCCGGTTGGCGGCGGCCATCGCGTGCGCTGCCATGTGACGACAGGAGTCCTTGCGGATGCTTGACCCGGACGGCCGCGTGGCGATGGTCTCGGGGGCGGCGCGCGGCATCGGCCGCGCGGTCGTGCTCAGGCTGCTCGATCGCGGCTTCGCCGTCTCCGCCGGCGTGCGCGACCGGCATGACCTGCCGGACTCGAACCAGTTGTTCGTGCATCGCTACGATGCCGAGAGCCCGGCATCCGCCGACGCCTGGGCGGTCGCCACCGCGGAGCGGTTCGGCGGCATCGATGCCGTGGTCGCGGCGGCCGGCATCAACCCCGTCGCGCGGCTGCTGGATGCGGACGATACCGCGCTCGACGCGCTCTGGACCGTCAACGTGAAGGGGCCGAAGCATCTCGTGCGCGCGGCCTGGCCGCACCTGGTCGCCTCGGGCAACGGGCGTGTCGCGATCCTCTCCTCGCTCTCCGGCAAGCGCGTGGCGAACGAGAACATGGGCTATGCCGCAAGCAAGTTCGCCGCGGTCGCGCTGACCCACGCCATCCGCCGCGAAGGCTGGGACCACGGCATCCGCGCCACCGCGATCTGCCCCGGCTTCGTCGACACCGACATGACCGCGCACGTGACCAAGCATCCGCGCGCGCAGATGAGCCGGCCGGAGGATGTCGCCGCCCTGATCGAGACTGTGCTGTCGCTGCCCGCGCACGCGGTCGTTGCGGAACTGCTGGTGAACTGCCGCCTGGAGCCGACACTGTGAGACTGGTGCGCCGCGCCGATGCGGAGCGCGCGCGGCTTCCCTTCACGCTCGACGGTGCACCGGCCGAGGCGCTCGCCGGCGACACGCTGCTGACCGCCATCCTCACCACCGCCGACCACGTGCGGATGAGCGAGTTCGGCGACGGCCGGCGCGCGGGGTTCTGCTGGATGGGCGCATGCCAGGACTGCCTGGTCTGGGTCGAGGGTCTGGGGCGCGTGCGGGCCTGCACGACGCTGCTCGAACCCGGCATGGCGGTGCGCCGCACATGAGGGTCGCGGTGATCGGCGCGGGGCCCGCCGGCACGCGCGCGGTCGAGGTGCTGGTGCGCGCCGGCCATCGCCCCGTCTGGATCGACGAGGCGGCGGCGAATGGCGGGCG
>CALKJX010000202.1 GCA_937995555.1 uncultured Elioraea sp. | reverse complement strand
GCGGTGTCGCGATCGACACGCGCAGCCTGGAACCGGGCGACCTGTTCATCGCCCTGAAGGGCGAGCGGCGCGATGGCCACGCCTTCGTCGCCGAGGCGCTGCGCAAGGGCGCGGCGGGCGCGGTCGTCTCGCGCATGCCGGACGAGCGCCCGGACAACCCGACCCTGGTGATGGTCGCCGATACCGCCGAGGCGCTGAACAGTCTCGGCCGCGCCGGACGGGCCCGCGCGACCGCGCAGGTCATCGCCGTGACGGGCAGCGTCGGCAAGACCGGCACCAAGGAGGCGCTGCGCCACGTGCTGTCCGCGCAGGGCCCGACCCACGCCGCGGCCGCCAGCCACAACAATCGGATCGGCGTGCCGCTGACCTTCGCGCGCCTGCCGCGCGATGCCGCCTGGTGCGTGGCCGAGATCGGCATGAATCACCCGGGCGAGATCGCCCCGCTCGCGCGCCTCGCCGCGCCGCATGTGGCCGTCATCACCACTGTCGAGCCGGTGCACATCGAGTTCTTCGAGTCCGAAGAGGCGATCGCCGACGAGAAGGCGAGCATCATGGACGGGCTCGTCGCCGGCGGCGCGGCAGTGCTGAACCGCGACAACCGCCACTTCGCGCGCCTCGAGGCCGCCGCCCGAGCGCGCGACGTCGCCCGCGTCATCACCTTCGGCACCGACCCGCTCGCCGATGTCCGCCTTGTCTCCTGGCGCGCCGAGGGGTTCGGCGGTCTCGTCCGCGCCGGCCTGCTCGGCCAGGAGATCGAGTTCCGCCTGGCGCTCCCCGGCCGCCACGCCGCGCTGAACGCGATGGGCGTGCTCGCCGCCGCGTTTGCCGCCGGCGCCGACCCGTTTGCGGCGGCCTCGGCGCTCGCGGCGCTGACCCCGGGCGCGGGGCGCGGCCAGCGTTTGCCGATCCGCGTGACGGGCGGCGAGGCGATCCTCCTCGACGATTCCTACAACGCCTCGCCGCCGTCGATGCGCGCCGCCTTCGCCGTGCTGCGCGATGCGCTCGCGGCGCGGCGCGTCGCCGTGCTCGGCGACATGCTCGAGCTCGGCGCGCGTGCGGAGGCCGAGCACCGCGCGCTGGCCGAGCCGATTGTCGCCGCGCGCATCGATCTCGTGTTCTGCTGCGGACCGCTGATGCGCCACCTCTACGAGGCGCTGCCGATGAGCCTGCGCGGCGCGCACGCCCCGGACAGCGAGGCGCTGCTGACATTCCTCAAGCCCTCGCTCCGGCCGGGCGATCTCGTGCTGGTGAAGGGCTCGCTCGGCAGCCGCATGGACGTGATCGTCCGCGGCCTTGCCGGCGCGACACGGTGACCGGTCATGTTGTTCGTCGCGCTCGCCCCGCTCGCCGAGGAGTTCATCCTCTTCAACCTGTTCCGCTACCTGACCTTCCGGTCGGGGGCGGCGTGCATGACCGCGCTGTTCCTCTCCTTCGCGCTCGGCGGGCCGGTGATCCGCCGCCTGCGCCAGATCCAGGCCGAGGGCCAGCCGATGCGCGAGCAGTACATGACCGAGGCGCATCTGCTCGGCAAACGCGGCACGCCGACGATGGGAGGCGTGCTGATCCTGATCGCGCTCCTGGTCTCCACACTGCTCTGGGTCGATGTGCGCAACGGCTATGTCTGGGGCGTCCTGGTCGTCACCGTGGGCTACGGGCTGCTGGGCTTCGCCGACGACTTCCTGAAGGTGACCAGGCGCAACACCAAGGGTGTGCCGGCCTGGACGAAGCTCGCCGTGCAGGGCGGGCTCGGCGCGCTGGCGGCCTTCTGGATCATGTGGATCGCGCGCCCGCCGCTCGAGGCGGCGCTCGCCGTGCCGTTCTTCAAGGACGTGCTGATCCAGCTCGGCTGGTTCTTCGTGCCCTTCGGCGCGGTGGTGATGATCGGCACCTCGAACGCGGTTAACCTGACCGATGGGCTCGATGGGCTCGCGATCGTGCCGGTTATGATCGCGGCGGCCGTGTTCGCGCTGATCGCCTATCTCACCGGCAACGCGGTGTTCGCGAACTACCTCCAGCTGCATTTCGTGCCCGGCGCGGGCGAGCTCGCCGTGGTCTGCGCCGCGCTGATCGGCGCGGGCATGGGCTTCCTCTGGTTCAACGCGCCGCCGGCGATGGTGTTCATGGGCGACACCGGCAGCCTGGCGCTGGGCGGCGCGCTCGGCTCGATCGCGGTCGCGACCAAGCACGAGATCGTCCTGATGATCGTCGGCGGGCTTTTCGTGCTCGAAACGGCGTCGGTGATCGTGCAGGTCGTCTCATACAAGCTGACCGGCAAGCGCGTGTTCCGGATGGCGCCGCTGCACCACCACTTCGAGAAGAAGGGCTGGGCGGAATCGACCATCGTCATCCGGTTCTGGATCATCGCCATGATCCTGGCGCTGGTCGGCCTCTCCACCCTCAAGCTCAGGTGAGGGCATGGCGGGCGGCGTTCCCTTCGCCGGCGAGACCGTGGCCGTGATGGGCCTGGGACGGGCCGGGCTGCCCGGCGCGCAGGCGCTGATGCGGCTCGGCGCGCGCGTGCTCGCCTGGGACGATTCCGAGCCGGCACGGCGCCAGGCGGCGGAGGCGGGCGTGACGCTCGCCGATCTCGCCACGGCCGATTTCGCGGCGATCGATGCGTTGCTGCTCTCGCCCGGCATCCCGCACCGCCTGCCCGCACCGCATCCGGTCGCAGCGCGCGCGCAGGCGGCCGACACGCCGATCGTCTGCGACGCCGACCTGCTGTTCCGCGCCGTGCGCGCGACGGGCTCGGCCGCGCGCTTCGTCGGCGTGACCGGAACCAACGGCAAGAGCACGACCACCGCGCTCCTCGGCCACATCCTCGCGTGCGCCGGATGGCCGCACGAGACAGGCGGAAATCTCGGCACCCCGGCGCTCGCCCTCAAGATCTTGGGGTCGGAAGGCGTCTACGCCCTCGAAATGTCGTCCTACATGTTGGAGCGAATCGCCCGCATCCGCTTCGATGCGGCCGCGATGCTCAACCTGTCCCCTGATCATCTCGACCGCCACGGCGACATGGCGGGCTATGCCGCGGCCAAGCGGCGCATCTTCGACCGTCAGGACCGCGCCTGCACGGCGGTGATCGGCATCGACGACGCGATCGGACGGGCGATGGCGGACGAGTTCGCTGCCGGCCCGGCGGCGCTGATCCGGATCAGCGGCAGCACGGCCGTTCCGGGCGGGGTCTATGTCGAGAACGCGCGGCTGATCGACGCCCGCGCCGCCTACCCCCATCGCATCGCCAGCCTGGTGCGCCACCCCACCCTGCCGGGGCCACACAACGCCCAGAACGCCGCCGCCGCCGCCGCCCTTGCCCTGGCGCTCGGCATCCCGGCCGAGGACGTCGCCGCCGGCATCGCCTCCTTCCCCGGCCTGCCGCACCGGCACGAGCGCGTCGGCGAGCGCGACGGCGTGATGTTCGTCAATGACAGCAAGGCCACGAACGCCGATGCGGCCGCGCGCGCGCTCGCCTGCTACCCGCGCGTGTTCTGGATTGCCGGCGGGCGCGCGAAGGAAGGCGGCATTGCCACGCTTGCACCACTGTTCCCCCGCATCGGTCGTGCCTTCCTGATCGGCGAGTCGGCCCCTGCCTTCGCGGCCACGCTCGCCGCGCACGGGGTCGCGCACGAGATCGCCCTGACGCTCGACGAGGCTGTGCCAGCCGCCTTTGCAGCGGCGCGCGCCGAAGCACCGTCCGTGGTCCTGCTCTCGCCGGCGGCGGCGAGTTTCGACCAGTTCGCCAATTTCGAGGCGCGTGGCGCGGCGTTCCGGGCGGCCGTCGCCCGGCTCAAGGCGGAGCGCGCGGCATGATCGCGCTCGCGCGGGACGACGGTACGCGGCTCGGCCGGTGGTGGTTCACGGTCGATCGCTGGATGCTCGCGGCGCTGTTTGCGCTCGCCGGCATCGGCATGCTGCTGACGCTGGCGGCGAGTCCGGCGGTGGCGGAACGGATCGGGCTGGACATGTACGCCTTCGTCCGCCGCCAGCTCGTGTTCCTGCCGCTCGCCCTGGCGCTCCTGCTCGCGGTGAGTCTGCTCGGGCCGCGCGGTGTTCGCCGGGTCGCCTGTGTGGGCTTCATCGTGGCGCTCGCCCTGACCGCGGCGGCCTCCGTGATCGGACCCGAGATCAAGGGCGCACGCCGCTGGATTGCGCTGCCGGGCCTCTCGCTCCAGCCCTCGGAGTTCCTCAAGCCCTGCTTCGCCGTGGTGGCTGGCTGGTTGTTCGCGGAAGGGATGCGCGGCACCCGCTTCCCCGGCGCGGCGATCGCCTGCCTGCTGCTCGGCCTCGTGCTCGCCGCGCTGAAGATGCAGCCCGATATCGGCATGGCGGCCGTGGTGCTGGCGGTGTTCCTCGCGCAGTGGTTCGTCGCCGGGCTGCGGACGATCTGGGTGGCGCTGCTGGCCGGGGTGGTCGCCGGTGTCGCTGCCCTCGCCTACATGCTGTTCCCGCACGTGCAGAGCCGCGTGCTGCGCTTCCTCGACCCCGCGGCCGGCGACAACTACCAGGTCGAGCGCGCGCTCGAGGCCTTCGCCAATGGCGGCCTGACGGGGCGCGGTCCCGGCGAAGGGCGTGTGAAGTCGGTACTGCCGGACGCGCATGCCGACTTCGTGTTCGCGGTGGCGGGCGAGGAGTTCGGGCTGTTCGCCTGCCTGCTGATCGTCGCGCTGTTCGCGGTCGTGGTGCTGCGCGGCCTGTTCCGCCTGATGGGCGAGACCGATCCCTTCGTGGTGATCGCCGGCACCGGACTGGTCGCGCAGTTCGGGTTGCAGGCCTTCGTCAACATGGCCTCGACCGTGCACCTGATCCCCACCAAGGGCATGACGCTGCCGCTGATCTCCTATGGCGGATCGTCGGTGTTCGCGGTCGCGCTCGGCATGGGGATGCTGCTCGCGCTGACGCGCCGGCGCACGCGGGGCGAGATCGCATGAGGGGGGCGATGCTGCGACCGATCGCGATCGCCGCCGGCGGCACGGGCGGCCACCTCTTCCCCGCCGAGGCGCTTGCCGGCGAGCTCGCGCGCCGCGGCGAGCGCCCGGTGCTGTTCACCGACGCGCGCACCGCCGCCCGGCTCGGCCCCGGCTTCGCGGGCGTGGAGACGCATGTGATCCGCGCCGAGGGTATCGCGGGACGCGGGTTCGCGCGGCTGCCCGGTGCGCTGGCGGCACTGGCACGTGGCGTGATCGAGACGCGCGGTCTGCTCGCGCGCCTCGCACCCGCCACCGTGGTGGCGTTCGGCGGCTACCCCTCGATCCCGCCCGTGCTCGCCGCGCGGCTGTTGCCCCGCGCAAGCCGCCCCCGCGTCGTCCTGCACGAGCAGAACGCGGTGCTCGGCCGCGCCAACCGTTCCCTCGCCCGCTTCGCCGACCTGCTTGCGCTCTCGACCAAGGCCACGACGCGCGTTCCCGCCGGCGCGCGGACCCGCATGATCGGCAATCCCGTGCGGGCCGAGATCGCTGCCCTGGCGGGCAACCGCTACCCGCTGCCCGCACCCGACGCGGCACTGCATCTGCTCGTGGTCGGCGGCAGCCTCGGCGCGCGCGCGCTCGCCGATCTCGTCCCGGCGGCGGTCGCGGCCTTGCCGCAGGAGCTGCGTACCCGGCTTCGCCTCACGATGCAGTGCCGCGCCGAGGATCTCGACCGCGCGCGCGCCACGCTCGACGGCTCGGGCATTTCGGCGCGGCTCGCGCCGTTCTTCGACGATGTCGCCACCCTCTACGCGCGCGCGCATCTGGTGATCGCGCGCGCCGGCGCCTCGACGGTCGCCGAGCTCGCCTGTGCGGCCCGGCCGTCGCTGCTGATCCCGCTGCCGCAGGCGATCGACGACCACCAGACCGCGAATGCGCGCGCGCTCGCCGACGCGGGCGCGGCGGAACTGCATCCGCAGGCGAATCTGACATCGGCCGCGCTCGCGGCACGTCTGGCGGCGCTGCTCGGCGCCCCCCTGCTGCTCGCCCGCATGGCCGAAGCGGCGGCCGCGCTCGCCGCGCCGCACGCCGCCGCGCGGCTCGCCGATGCCGTACTGGCGCTGGCGCCGACGGAGGTTCCCTGATGCGCGCGCTCCCCCTCTCCATCGGCACGATCCACTTCGTCGGCATCGGCGGCATCGGCATGTCCGGCATCGCCGAGGTGCTGCACAATCTCGGCTACGCGGTGCAGGGCA
>CALKJX010000201.1 GCA_937995555.1 uncultured Elioraea sp. | reverse complement strand
CCGAGGCTGCACGCGCCCGTCGCCGCCATGCCGGGCGCGCGCGCCAGCGGATGGATCGCGTAGCCGATCCAGAACGCGACGCGCGCGGCGCCGAACACGAGCCCGAGTGCCGCCACCGCGCGCATCGGGCCACCCGCAGCGGCGAGCGCGAGCAGTGCCGGGGCGAACACCGCCAACTGCTCGACCGTGTTGGTGATCGCGCGCTGCGTGCGCACGAGCGCGGGGCCGTCCGTCCCCGCGGTCGGGTCGAAGGCGCCGGTCGCGAAGCGGAGCAGCATCTGCGCGCCGATCATCAGCGCCAGCACCGCCGCGCCGGGCAGCAGCGCGACCGCGGCAAGGCCGATCCGGTCGGCGGCGGTCGCCGCGGCGACCGGCGGCAGCAGCCAGTCCAGCGCGACGAACAGCGCGCCAGCGATGCCGAGCCCGATCCCCGATCCGCCGACGGAGAGGAGGCGGGCGCCGGTCGCCACGCTCAGGCCGCGAGGCCGTGGCGGCCCATCTCGAGGAACTTCTCCTGGCGCGCGGCGATCAGCCCGGCCCCGTCACGGTTCGCGAGCCCCGCGAGCGCGGTCGCGACGGCCTCGCCGATCGCGGTGATGGTCGCGGCCGGATCGCGGTGCGCGCCGCCGAGCGGCTCGCCGATGATGCCGTCGATCAGGCCGAGCTTCTCCAGATCCGCCGCCGTCAGCTTCAGCGCCTCGGCCGCCGCCTCGGCCTGGGCGGCGTCGCGCCAGAGGATCGAGGCGCAGCCCTCGGGGCTGATCACGCTGTAGATCGCGTGTTCCAGCATCAGCACCCGGTCGGCGGCGGCCAGCGCGATCGCCCCCCCCGAGCCGCCCTCGCCGATGATCGTGGCGATGATCGGCACCGGGGCGGCGAGGCAGGCCTCGATCGAGCGGGCGATCGCCTCGGCCTGGCCGCGCGCCTCGGCATCGACGCCCGGGTAGGCGCCGGGCGTGTCGACGAAGGTGAGGATGGGCAGGCGGAACCGCCCGGCGAGCTCGATGATGCGGCGCGCCTTGCGATAGCCCTCGGGCCGGCTCATCCCGAAATTGTGGGCAACCCGGCTTTCCGTGTCGTCGCCCTTCTCGGTGCCGAGCACCGCGACCGCGCGGCCGCAGAACCGCCCGAGCCCGGCCAGCACGGCGCGGTCATCGGCGAAGGCGCGATCGCCGGCGAGCGGGACGAACTCCTCGATCAGGCCGGCGACCACGTCGCGCGCGTGCGGCCGGGCCGGGTGGCGGGCCACCTGGGTCTTCTGCCAGGGCGTCAGCTTGGCGTAGGTGGCGGCGAGCAGCTTCTCGACCTTCTCGGAGAGTCGGCCGATCTCGTCGGCGATGTCCACCTCGGGGCTGTCGGGGAGACGGCGGAGCTCCTCGATCTTGCCCTCGAGCTCGGCGATCGGCTTCTCGAAGTCCAGGAAATGGCGCATGACGGCGAGGCCCTAGCATATCGGGCCCGGCCCGGTAAGCGGCGCGGGCGGCCTTGAACCGCGGCGAGGCGGGGCGGTATGCGTGGGGCGGGCCGGCTTAGCTCAGCTGGTAGAGCACCTGATTTGTAATCAGGGGGTCGGGGGTTCGAGCCCCTCAGCCGGCACCAAGAGAAGCTTTGGATCGGGGGGGATTGCCGAACCGCTCGTCGCCTGACAGCAGAGGTGCGTCTGCAGACGACGTCCCAGTGCGGCGAAGCGCGCAGCGCCGCAGGGCAAACCGCCATTCCGACTACACATCGCGGCAGTCAGCCCGAACCAGCCTGCGTCGGCAGAGGTCTCCGCCAGGTGGTCCTGGTCGGGCACCTGGCCGAGTTCGGGGAAGAAGGCGCGCGGGACGAGGTTGCCCGAGTTCGAGGTCGCCGGGATGTGCGCCACATGCTTGCCCTTCAGGCCGCTCATCTGTCGCAACGGCGGGTCGGCGCGCACGACGACGGCGAGCCGGTGGCTCTCGCAGCCATGCTCCTTGCCCTTCACCGCGCGGGGCATCGCGCCGGCGAGGTTCACCGCGAAGGCGGTCGGGCCGGTGGAGAAGCCGGCGATGTGCAGCCGGGCGGAGCGCATCGCCTCGATCTGCGCGGCGTTCAAGGTGACCGGGAAGTGGACCGCGCGCTTGCCGGTGCAGCGCGTCAGGTACTCCATGAAGGGGCGGAGCTGGCTCGCGTGGAGGGCGGGGTCCTCGACCGGGGTATCGGCGAAGACCAGCGTCGAGGGGTCGCGGAAGCGGGCCGGGTCCCTCGGCGGATCGGCGACCAGGTCGCGGTTATCGTCGCAACAGGCGTCGTCGAGCGCGCCGCGGAAGCTGCACTCGGAGGCCTGGGCCGCGGCCTGCGGCGCGTGCACCGCCATGAACGCCGTTTGCCGCGCGCCAGTGCGGATCGTGCGGCACGGCCGGACGCGGCGAAGCGACGTGCAGGCGATGGCGCCCGTGCAACCGCCTTGCGACAGGACTCAGGCGGCCGGGCGCGACTCCTCCGGCGTCCGGCTCGGCGGCGGGGTCACCCGCACCTTGCGGACGCGCCGGCTGTCGGCATCGAGGATGCGGAACTCCACGCCCGAGGGGTGCGCGATCGTCTCCCCGCGCGCGGGGATGCGATGCGTCAGCGCGAGGATCAACCCGCCCACGGTCTCGATCTCGGCCTCGCGCTCGTCCTCGGACAGGATCGGGCCGAGATGGCGCTCGAACTCCTCGACCGGCAGGCGCGCATCGATCTCGAGCGTGCCGTCTGGGCGCGGCACCACCTGGGCGGCCAGCGGCTCGTCGTGCTCGTCGGCGATCTCGCCGACGATCTCCTCGACCACGTCCTCGATCGTCACCAGCCCGTCGGTGCCGCCGTACTCGTCCACCACGATCGCCATGTGCATGCGCGCCTGGCGCATCTCCAGCAGCAGGTCCAGCACGGGCTTCGACGGCGGCACATAGAGGGGCTTGCGCAGGATGTCGGCGATGCGGAACTCCGCCCCGCGATCCATGTGCACGAAGACGTCGCGGATGTGGATCATGCCGATGATGTCGTCGAGGCTCTCGCGATAGACCGGCAGGCGCGAATGCCCCTCGCGCTTGATCACGGCGATCAGCGCGTCGAGCGGCATCGACTCGGGCACGGCGATGATGTCGGCGCGCGGCACCATCACGTCATCGGCCGTCACGCCGCGCAGCTTCAGCACATTGGCGA
Source organism: uncultured Elioraea sp. (assembly GCA_937995555.1). GTDB lineage: Bacteria > Pseudomonadota > Alphaproteobacteria > Acetobacterales > Acetobacteraceae > Elioraea. Next base: position 4,355 of record CALKJX010000201.1, on the reverse strand, counting down.
TCAGCGCGCGCTCGTGCGGATCGAGCGCGGGCGGGGCGTCCTCGCCCGCCTCCTCGGCGCGCTGCTCGATCAGGGCTTCGAGGCTCTCGCGCAGCCCGTTGTCGTCGCGCGCGCGCAAGAGCCGCAGCATGCGGTCGATCAGGCGGGACAGGCCGCCGTTCTCGCTCACCGCGCCGGCCCCCGGTACGGGTCGGGCACGCCGAGCCGGCGCAGCACCAGCGCCTCCTCGCGCTCCATCCGCCGCGCGGCGCGGTCGTCCCCGTGGTCGCGGCCGGCGCAGTGCAGCGCGCCGTGCACCACCAGATGCGCGAGATGGCGCGCGAGCGGGCGGCGCATCGCGCGTGCCTCGCGCGCGGCCACACCGTAGCCGATCGCGATGTCGCCGCCGCCATCCGCGCCGGGCCACGAGAGCACGTTCGTGGCGTAGTCCTTGCCGCGATGGCGCGCGTTCAGCCGCTGCAGCGTCGCATCATCGGCGAGCAGCAGGGCGAGCGTGCCGCGCGCGCGCGCGGCACGCATGGCGGCGGCCGCGGCGCGGCGCGCCAGCGTCTCCACCGCCGGCACCGAGGCGCGCCAGCGCGGCTCGGCGACCGTGACCGTGATCCCCGCGCCGGCGCCCGGCGCGGGGGGTCTACTTCCCGGTTCCATCGTCAACCTGTGCGGCGGGCGGCCGCGCGCGCCGCCGCGTCTCCTTCTCGGCCTGGGCCCGGCGCCCATAGGCCTCGACGATGCGCGCCACCAGCGGATGGCGCACCACGTCGTGCTCCGAGAACCGCACCACGCCCAGCCCGGCCATGCCCTCGAGCGTCTCGAGCGCGTCGGACAGCCCCGAGCGCGTACCGGGCGGAAGGTCGATCTGCGTCAGGTCGCCGGTCACCACCATGCGGCTGCCCTCGCCGAGCCGCGTCAGCACCATCTTCATCTGCACCGGTGTGGTGTTCTGCGCCTCGTCGAGGATGACATAGGCATGGGCAAGGGTGCGGCCGCGCATGAAGGCGAGCGGTGCGACCTCGATCTCGCCGGCGGCGAGGCGGCGCTGCACCTGGTCGGCCGGCAGCATGTCGGCGAGCGCGTCGTAGAGCGGACGCAGATAGGGATCGACCTTCTCGCGCAGATCGCCCGGCAGGAAGCCGAGCCGCTCGCCCGCCTCGACGGCCGGGCGCGACAGCACGATCCGCTCGACCTTGCCGGTGGCCAGCATCGCCACCGCCTGGGCGACCGCGATGTAGGTCTTGCCGGTGCCCGCGGGGCCGAGCGCGAAGACGAGCTCGTGCGCGGCGAGCGCCTCCATGTAGGCGGCCTGCATCGGGCTGCGCGCGGCGATCGTGCTCTTGCGCGTGCGGATCGAGGGGATGTCGGAGAGCGGCAGCCGCGGCTCCTCGATCACGCCTTCGGTCTTGCGCGCGGCGGCGTGGCGCGCCATGCGGATCGCCGCGTCCACCTCCGCGCCGCCCACTACCTCGCCCCGGCCGAGCGCCGCGTAGAGACCGAGCAGCGCGGCCTTTGCGGCCTCGGCCTCCTCGGCCGGGCCGCTGACGACCATGCGGTTGCCGCGCGAGGTCAGCCGCACGCCGAGCCGGTGCTCGATGCGCGCGAGATGCGCGTCATGCGCGCCGAACAGCAGTGGCAAGAGCGCGTTGTCCTGGAAGGTGACGTGCAGCGTCACCGGCGCCTCGGGTCCCCCGGGAAGGACGTGGTTCATGCGGCCTCGGCCGTCGCCTCGGCGAGCCGGCCGGCGAGCGAGTTCGGGTGGATCGCGGTGATGGTCACGTGGCGGATCTCTCCTGCGAGCGTCGTTGGTCCCTGCACATGAACGGGCTGCAGCCACGGGCTGCGCCCCACCATCTGGCCCTGGTGTCGGCCGGGTTCCATGAACAGCACCGCGACCGTGCGGCCGAGCAGCGATGCGTTGAAGGCGGCCTGCTGGTCGCGCAGCAGCGCCTGGAGCGTCTGCAGGCGACGGTCCTTCGTCGCCTCGTCCACCTGGTGCTGGGCCGCCGCCGCCGGCGTGCCGGGCCGGGGCGAGAACTTGAAGCTGAAGGCCGAGGCGAAGCCGACGCGGCGGACGAGATCGAGGGTCGCCTCGAAATCCGCCTCGGTCTCGCCGGGATGGCCGACGATGAAGTCGGACGAGAGCGCGAGATCGGGCCGGGCCGCGCGCAGCCGCTCGACGATGCGGAGGTAGTCGTCGGCGGTGTGGCGGCGGTTCATCGCCTTCAGCACCGCATCCGACCCCGACTGCACCGGCAGGTGCAGATAGGGCATCAGCGCCGGCACCTCGCCATGGGCGGCGATGAGGTCGTCGTCCATGTCGCGCGGGTGCGAGGTGGTGTAGCGGATGCGATCCAGGCCCGGAATGTCCGCGAGGGCGCGGATCAGCCTGCCGAGGCCCCATTCGCGCCGATCCGGCCCCGCGCCGTGATAGGCGTTGACGTTCTGGCCAAGCAACGTGATCTCGCGCGCGCCCTGCCCGACCAGGCGGCGCGCCTCGGCGAGCACGGCGGCCGCGGGCCGCGACTGCTCGGCGCCGCGCGTATACGGCACGACGCAGAACGCGCAGAACCGGTCGCAGCCCTCCTGCACGGTCAGGAAGGCGCTGATGCCCTGGGGCGCGGCTTGTTCGGGCAGGCGGTCGAACTTGTCCTCGGCGGGGAACTCGGTGTCGAGCAGCGCCCGCTCGCCACGGTCGGCGCGCGCGACCAGCGCCGGCAGGCGGTGGGTGGTCTGCGGCCCGAGCACGATGTCCACATAGGGCGCGCGGCGGAGAATCTCGGCGCCCTCGGCCTGGGCGACGCAGCCGGCGACCGCGATCAGCATCCGCCCGCCCTCGGCCGCGCGCGCCTGCTTCAGACGGCGCAGCCGGCCGAGCTCGGCGAACACCTTCTCGGACGCCTTCTCGCGGATGTGGCAGGTGTTCAGCACCACAAGGTCCGCACCGTCGGGCGCCGGCTGGGGCGTGAAGCCCAGCGGCGCCAGCGCGTCGGCCATGCGCGCGCTGTCGTAGACGTTCATCTGGCAGCCCCAGGTCTGCACGTGCAGCCGTCGGGGCCGGGGGGGCTCGGTCATCTGAGGCGTGTGGAGGTGGCGGGAGGTCGCATCAGGCCGTCGGCAGCCGGCGAAAGCCGGGCTTGCGAAGGCGACATCCGGTCGGCACCGGCCGGACCTGCGGGATCAAGGGCGCGAACCTCTCCTTTCGGCACCAAGTGACGCCACAGCGGGACGACCCGTGTCAAGCACGATCGGGCGAATAGGCGACTGCCGGAGCGTGATGTTTCGGCGACAGGGGCCGGGCGTCGCGGCCCTGGCGCAGCGCGGCGGCCCCCAGGTCCACCGCCTGGTAGGCGGCTTCCGCGAGCGCCTTGCGGTTGGGGAACGCGGCCGGGTCGAGCGGCTGGTGCAGCAGGATGGTGGCGCGGCAGGAGCGCCGCCCCAGCAGGGTCCAGGCGTGGCTGGCGATGTCCATGTCGCCGTACCACGAGAAATGGGGGCGGTGCGGGCGGGTCACGGGCAGGCCGTCGAGCTTGTCGAACACGAGCGAGACGGGCTGGACGATCGGGTCGATGCCGGCGGCCTCGACCGCGCCGACCAGCGCGCTGCGGAAGGGCAGGATGCGCGCGCCGTCGCTGGTGGTGCCTTCGGGGAACAGGATCAGCGAGTCGCCCTTGGCGAGGCGGCTGGCGAGTTCGTCCTTCTCGCGCGCGGTGGCGCCGCGGCGGCGCGAGACATAGACGGTGCGGCCGAGCCTGGCGACGGTGCGGATCAGCGGCCAGGAGCCGATCTCGGCCTTGGCGATGAAGCAGGCTTCGAGCCTGCCGCCGAGCACCAGCACGTCTGCCCAGGACTGGTGGTTGCAGAGGAACAGCACGGGCCGGCCGGGCTGCGGCGTCGCCGGAGTGCCGATCATGCGCACGCGGATGCCGCCGATGCGGCACAGCACGGCGTGGTACCAGCGGGCGAAGACGACGGGGGGGCGTCCGCCGATCGCGAGGCAGGCGGCCTGGATCGGGATGCAGAGCAGGGTCCAGAGCGCCATCAGCAGGATGCGGCGGGTGGCGCGGACAGCGCGCCAGGCGGAGGGGGCGCGGGCTTCGCGGTAGTCGGCGGCGAGTTCGGCGTCGGCGGCGGCGAGGCGGGCGCGCCAGTCGGTTCCGGCGGGGGGGCGGATGATGGCGGTTCGGAAGCGGCGGGAGCCCAGCCGGCGGGTCGGCATGGGTTGGGGATGGCGCAAGTGGTGGGGCGGCGCAAGCTGGGGTGAGGGGATGGGGGTGCGGGCACAAGGGGCGAGTGCCCCTTGGTCCCCGCGGGGTTATTGGCGCGGGGCGCGAGATCGAACCGGTGAGAAGTGGATACCTCCG
>CALKJX010000200.1 GCA_937995555.1 uncultured Elioraea sp. | reverse complement strand
CTGATGCATGGGCCGAGACTAGATGATCGCGGTCGCGTCCACGCACCCCGTCCGGCGCGGGGCTGACCGGCGGGGCGGTCGGGCCATCTCAGCCGCGCCCCATGGCGTAGAACGCGTCGTTCGGGCGCAAATCGGCAACGTTCGCCAGCCGGTTCGACATGCCGAAGAAGGCTGCGATCGCGGCGATGTCCCAGATCGCCGCGTCGTCGAAGCCGGCCTCACGCAGCGCCGCATGATCGTCCTCATCCACCTCGTTCGCCCGCTCGGTCACCTTCAGCGCGAAGTTCAGCATGGCCTTCTGCCGCGGCGTGATGTCGGCCTTGCGCCAATTGGCCGCGATCTGGTCGGCGAGCAGCGGGTTCTTGGCGCGGATGCGCAGGATCGCGCCATGCGCGACCACGCAGTACTGGCACTGGTTGCGCGACGAGACCGCGACCACGATCATCTCGCGCTCGGCCCTGCTCAGCCCCTCCTCCTTGTCCATCAGCGCGTCGTGATAGGCCATGAAGGCGCGGAACTCGGCCGGCCGGTGCGCGAGCATCAGGAACACGTTGGGGATGAAGCCGGATCGCTCCTGCACGGCGAGGATGCGCGCGCGGATGTCCTCCGGCAGGCCGGCGATATCGGGGATCGGCGTGCGGGCGATCGGCCGGCGCATGGCGTCCGTCATGCGGCGCGCAGTGCCCGCGTCACCGCGAGGTCGTCCTCCAGGAAGGCGCGCAGCAGCGCCTCCAGACTCTCGTGCGGGCGGAATCCGAGCGCGCGGGCACGCGCGTCGTCGAAGCGGGCGGGCCATGTGCCGACGATGTCGGCGACCTCGCGATCCTCGACGCGACGCACCAACCGCGCCGCCTCCGCCCCGCCGACCGCGTGGAGCACCGCCAGCATCTCGCCGATAGTGATGGTCAGCCCCGGCGGATTGACGCCGCGATCGAGGCCGAGCGCGGCGGGATCGAGCGCGCAGGCATGCAGCAGCCAGTCGGTCGCGGTGCGCGGCGAGGCGATCCAGAGCGCGAAATCCTCCGGTACCGGCAGGTTCGCCTCCTCGCCGAGGAACGGCTCGCGCAGGATGGAGGAGGCGAAGGACGAGGCCGCGCGGTTCGGCCGGCCCGGGCGCACGACGACGGTCGGCAGACGGAGCGCCACACCGTCCACGAAACCCTTGCGGCTGTAGTCGTGCACCAGCAGTTCGCCCGCGGCCTTCTGCGCGCCGTAGGAATTGCCGGGCACCGGGCGCGTCTCGTCGCGGATCACCGCGGCCTGCCCGCCCGAGAAGGTCGCGACCGAGGAGGTGAACACCACGCGCGGCCGCGACCCGGCCTTGCGGCACGCCTCCAGCAGCGCGCGCGTGCCGTCGAGATTGACCCGCCAGCCGAGGTCGAAATCGGCCTCCGCCTGCGCCGAGACGATCGCGGCGAGATGCAGGACCACGCCGGTCTCGGCCGTGACGAGGCCTGCCAGCGTGCCGGTGTCGGCGATGTCGCCGGTGAGGCAGCGCACGGGGAATGATGCGGCCGGCGCCTGGGCGGCGATGACGTCGAACAGCGTCATGCCGCTCACCGGCCGGCCGCCAATCGCGCCCTCGGCCGCGATCCGGCCGGCCAGCTTGCGCCCCAGGAATCCCGCCGCTCCCGTGATCGTCACGTGCATCCCGCGCGTCCTCCGCCAATGCTCCGGCGTTGTGGCGCGTCGGCGCCGGCACGGCAAGACCAGGCGGCGGGAATGCGGATCGCGGCGAGCATCCTCGCGGTCGGCTTCGTCGCGCCGACGGCAACCCGGGAGACGAGACACGGCCGGACGAGGCGGCCGAGGACCCGACCGATGCCGGGCCGGAGCACCCGCGCCAAGCGGTCACCCGCGCGGGCGATCCGTGGGTGCCCGGCCGGCACCGGCTGCTCTGCGGCGACGCCACCAGCGCCGCGGACGTCGCGCGGCGGCTGGACGGCGCGCGGCCGCACCTGATGATCACGGAGCCGCCCTACGGCGTGCACGACGATCCCGAGTGGCGGAACGAGGCAGGCGTGTCGGCGACGATGCGCACCGGCAAGGTGTCGAACGACGACCGCGCCGACTGGCGCAAGGCGTGGGCGCTGTTCCCCGGCGACGCCGCGTATGTGCGGCACGCGGGCGTGCATGCACGCCCCGTGATCGAGGGTCTCGAAGCGGCCGGCTTCGCGATCCGCAGCCAGAGCGTCCGGGCCTAGCCGCGCTTGGTACTCAGCCGCGGGGACTATCACTGGCAGCACGAGCCGTGCCTCTACGCCGTGCGCAAGGGCGCGACCGGCCACGGGCAGGGTGTGGGCGACCAGACCACGCTCTTCCACATCGCCATGGCGGGCGCCGAGGACGACGCCGAGACGGTGCACGGCACGCAGAAGCCGCTCGACTGCATGCGCCGGCCGATCTTCAACAACAGCGCGCCCGGCGAGGCGCTGTACGATCCGTCGCTCGGCAGCGGCACGACGCTGATCGCTGCTGAGCTCACGCGCCGCGTGTGCGTCGCGATGGAGATCGGTCCGCGCTACTGCGACGTGACGATCGAACGCTGGCAGCGGCTCACCGGCGGAACGGCATTGCTGGCGGGCGAGGATCGGGGGTTCGCCGAAGTCGCCGCCACGCGTCCAGCGGCCGAGGCCGCATGAGACAGTCGCGGGCCATGTCGCTGGTCGAGGCGACGAGTAATACCAAGTCCTGCCGGCTCTGACCCACAAGGGGTTTCCCCGACGCGGGCCGGATCTGATGTAGGCTGGCGAGCAACGGCGTCTCGCCATGGGTCAGCCGGTTCCCTTCGTCCCGACTGCGATGCACGGGAGCTGCGCGCCCTGGCACGGCGCTCGAAGGACGCGGCACAGTCGCGCCGCGCCGCGCTGGCCGCGGCGATCGAGGCGTTCAAGAAAACTTCCCCGCCACGCTGGC
>CALKJX010000199.1 GCA_937995555.1 uncultured Elioraea sp. | reverse complement strand
GAGATCGACTGCGCCTCGGCCTCGCGGCGGCGCTGCTCGCGCATCTCCTCCTCGAGCGCGCGCTGGCGGGCGGCGCGCTCCTCGGTGGTGAGCTGGCGCGGCGCGGCCGGCCGGGGCTGCGGCGCGCGGGCCGGGCCAGCGGGCGCCGGTGCGGCCGGCGCCGCCGCGGCAGGGGCGGGCTTCGCGGCCGCGGCACCAGGGGCGGCCACGCGCTTCTTCACCACCTCGACCTGCACCACCTTGCTCCGGCCATGCGGGAACTGCTGGCGCACGCTGCCGGCGTCGACGGTCTTGCCGAGCTCCAGACGGCCGCGGCCGAGCGACAGCCGCCCCTTGCCCTGTTCCTGCTCGTTCGTTTCGCTCATCCGATCAGCCGGTCCTGTTCCCGTCATCCGTTGCCTGCGTCCCGCCGCGCACACCGGCGAGCCGCATCGCCTCCGCCGCGATCGCCCGGGCCAACCGCCCGGGCGCCACCGCGACATGCACCACATGGTCACGCGCGAACACGGCCCCGAGTGCGGCGGCCGTCAGCGGCGCCACCACCGGCACCGAACTCCCCGACAGCAGCTTCCGCCGACCGTCCGGGGCACCGTCGCGCGCCTCCACCACCAGCCCCGCCCGGCCGGACGCGACCCATTCACGGGCCACCACGAACCCGGCCACCGCCTGCCCCGCGCGACGCGCCAGACCCAGCAGTTCCGCCACCCGCCGCTCGAGCCCGGCGATCAGGCAGGGCCGCAGATCGTCCGGAAGCGTCACCCGTGCCTTCGCCGCGCGCGCGAAGGCCTGTGCGAGCCTGCGGTCTTCTAGCACAGACCCTTGCGCGCTCAACCATAGTCCCCGTCCGGGCAGCCGTGCGGCGAGGTCCGGCACCACCTGCCCGTCCGGCCCGACCACGAAGCGGATCATCGCCTCCTTGGCTTGGCGCGTGCCTGTCAGCAGGCAGCGCCGGGTCGGCCCGGTCTCAGGCTCGTCCGTCGCGGCGGGGACGTGGGCGGCGAGCATCGTCGTGGCGCGATCCTCCGCTCAGCCCTGCGCCGGCTTCGCGACCGCGTCCTCGCCCTCGAACCAGTGGGCGCGCGCGGCCATGATCACGGCGTTGGCGGTCTCCTCGTCCATCGCTTCCGAGCCCAGGATCTCGATCAGCTCGTCCGAGGCGAGATCGGCCAGATCGTCGAGCGTCTTCACGCCCTTCTCGCCGAGGGCGACGAGCTGCGCCGGCGTGAAGGGATGGGCGGCGGCGACTTCGTCGGTCACGCCGAGCGCGCGGTACTTCTCCGTCAGTTCCGCATCGCGCTTGGCGACGAACGCCTCGGCGCGGCGCTTCAGCTCGGCGGCGATGTCCTCGTCGAAGCCCTCGATCGCGGCGAGTTCCTCGAGCGGCACCATCACCAGATCCTCGACCGAGACGAAGCCCTCGGTCACCAGCAGCCCGGCGATGACGTCGTCCACGTCCAGCGCCTCGACGAACAGGGCGGAGCGGCGCCTGAACTCCTCCTGCCGCCGCTCGGACTCCTCGGCTTCGGTCAGGATGTCGATGTCCCACCGCGTGAGCTGGCTCGCGAGGCGGACGTTCTGGCCGCGCCGCCCGATCGCAAGGCTGAGCTGATCGTCGGGTACCACCACCTCGATGCGGCGGTTCTCCTCGTCGAGCACCACCTTCGACACCTCGGCCGGGGCGAGCGCGTTGACGACGAAGGTCGCCGGATCGGCCGACCAGGGGATGATGTCGATCTTCTCGCCTTGCAGCTCCTGCACCACGGCCTGCACGCGGCTGCCGCGCATGCCGACGCAGGCGCCGACCGGGTCGATCGAGGAATCGTGGCTGATCACCGCCATCTTCGCCCGGCTGCCGGGATCGCGCGCGACCGCCTTGATCTCGATGATGCCGTCGTAGATCTCCGGCACCTCCTGCGCGAACAGCCGGGCGAGGAAGTTCGGATGCGTGCGGGAGAGGAAGATCTGCGGCCCGCGCGTCTCCTCGCGCACGTCGTAGATGTAGGCGCGCACGCGGTCGCCGTTGCGGTAGCTCTCGCGCGGAATGAGCTCGTCACGTCGCAGCAACGCCTCGGCGCGGCCGAGATCGACCATCAGGTTGCCGTACTCGGTGCGCTTGACGATGCCGTTGACGATCTCGCCGACGCGATCCTTGTACTCGTTGTACTGGCGCTTGCGTTCGTACTCGCGCACGCGCTGCACGATCACCTGCTTGGCGGTCTGCGCGGCGATGCGGCCGAAATCGATCGGCGGCAGGGGATCGACGATGAACTCGCCGACGGTGATGCCGGGGCGGATCCTCTGGGCGATCGAGATCGGCATCTGCGTCGATTCGTTCTCGACTGCGCCGTCCTCGACCACCTCGGTCCAGCGGCTGAGCTTCACCTCGCCGGTCTTGCGGTCGATCGTCGCGCGGATGTCCTTCTCGTGGCCATACTTGGCGCGGCCGGCCTTCTGGATCGCCTGCTCCATCGCTTCGAGCACCTCCTCGCGCTCGATCGTCTTCTCGCGCGCGACCGCGTCGGCGACCTGGAGCAGTTCGGGGCGGGCGATGGCGATGTCCATGGGTCCCTCGGCTTGTCAGTTGGTGGCCGGCTTCGGCCGGCTGGCGTCGATCAGGGCGTCGGTGAGCACGAGCCTCGCGGAGCGGATGTCGGCGAGCGGCAGCGCGACCTCGGTGCCGTCGTCGAGGCGGAGCCGCGCGGCCCCGCCCGCTTCGGCGCCGAGCGCGATGCCGGAGAAGCGCTTGCGCCCCTCGACCGGCAGGACCATCTCGACGCGTGCGAGGTGGCCGGCGAAGCGGTTCCAGTCCTTCGCGCGGGTGAGCGGCCGGTCGATGCCGGGCGAGGACACTTCCAGCACATAGGCCGAGCGGATCGGGTCCTCGACATCGAGGATCGCCGAGACCTGGTGGCTGATGGTCTCGCAGTCCTCGACCGTGATCGGGCGTTCGTCGGCGCGGTCGGCCATGATCTGCAGGGTCGGGCGCTCCTTGCCGCTCAGGCGGACGCGCACAAGCTCGTAGCCCATCGCTTCGAGCGAGGGCGCGATCAGGGCGGCGACCTTGGCCTCGACGCCGTCGTGGCGTGGGGTGTCGTTCAAAATCAAAAAGGCGGCCCCGTTGCCGAGGCCACCCTCCATCAGTCCGGCAGGTGTTGGCGGTGAGATACGCCGGGGCTCCGGGATTTGCAAGGGCCGGGAAGCGCGGCCGGCACGGCGCGCGGCCGCCGCCGGCGTGATCTTTGGCGTAGCAGTGGGAACCGGAATCTAACCTGCTCTGGGCGGTGGGCGATCAAGCGCGGTAGCAGTAAGGCGTAAGCGCGGCGTAGAGGCCCTTGCAGCGGGGTGACGTTCAGCCGGTTTCGTTGGTCTTCGAGCACCACGGCATGAGTTCGTCGATGCGGCTGTTGGGCCAGCCGTTGATGAGGCGTGTCAGCAAGTCGGTGAAGTAGCGCTGCGGGTCGACGCCGTTGAGCGTGCAGGTCTCCACCAGCGAGGCGACGGCGGCCCAGCGTGCCCCGCCATCATCGCCGGAGGCGAACAATGCGTTCTTCCGGCTGAGGCAGATCGGGCGGCTCACGCGCTCCACCGGGTTGGTGTCGAGCTCGATCCGGCCATCGTCGATGAACCGCACAAGGCCTTCGCGATGGTTCAGCACGTAGCGGATGGCCTGCGCGGTCGGGCTGCTGCCGGGCAGGCGCGCAATCTGTGCCGAGAACCAGGCGAACAGGTCATCGATGAGGGGTCGGCTTTGCTCGTGGCGGACGGCGCGGCGGATGTCGGGCGGCTTGCCGCGCAGCTCCGCCTCGATCGCGTAGAGGGCAGCAGATCCTCTGCAGCGTCTCCTGCGCGATCGGCGCCGCCTTGCCCTTCGCCAACTCGATGAACTGCCGGCGGGCGTGCGACCAGCAGAACGCCAGCGCGATGCCGTCACCTGCAGCGACCAGCGTCTTGTAGGCGCCGTAGCCGTCGCGTTGCAGGATGTCGCGATAGCCGCGCAGCAACTCCTTCGCGTGCTCGGCGCCGCGGCCCGGCGCATAGTGGAACACCGCCGCCGGCGGGTCGGCCCCACCCCAGGGACGGTCGTCGCGCGCGATCGCCCAGGCTTAGCCCTTCTTCGTTCGGCCGCGGCCGGGATCCAGCACCGGCATGGTGGTCTCGTCGGCGAACAGCCGCGCGGAGCCCAGCAGGATCTCCCGCATGCGGCGCACGACCGGCTTGACCTCGTTCGCCGCCGTGCCGGTCCAGTCGGCCAGCACCTCGCGGCCGATCTCGATCCCCTGCCGCGCCAGAATCTGCGCCTGGCGATACAGCGGCAGATGGTCGGCGTAGCGGGAGACCAGGATGTGCGCGACGGTCGCCTCGGTCGGCACACCGCCCTCGATCAGCCGGGCCGGTGCCGGCGCCTGCCAGCGCCGCCAGGCTGTGCGCGCCGTTGCGGAAATCCACGGGCCTGCTCGCCAGCAGGATCTTCGTGCCGGCCGGCAGCGCGATCACGCCGCCGACGCCCGGATCGCCCGCAGCACCGTGGTCAGCAGCGCCTCATCGGTGCCAGCTGCGACCCGCAGAACCGCACCCGCGAGTTTCACCTCGATCGCGGGCGCGCCGCGCGCCGGCGTGACCGAGGCCTAAGGCTTCGACGCCGTCGTCTCCACGACGACCGGCACGAAATCCAGCGGCGCGCCGATCCCAGAACGCCTCTCCCGCCGCCACGTGAACACTTGCTGCGAACAGATCTGCCAGCGACGCGCCACCTCGGCCACGACCGCGCCGGGCTCGAGCGTCTGCGCCACGACCTTTGCCTTGTCGTCGTCCGACCGCTTCCGCCGGCGACCAGATCCCGTCAGAACCTCTACACGGCGATATCCGCCGTCCTTCGCGTCGTCATTAACGTCGACCATAACGTCGGCCCGAAGCTCCTCGCCCCAGGCCGACCAAGCATAATCAACGCCC
>CALKJX010000198.1 GCA_937995555.1 uncultured Elioraea sp. | reverse complement strand
CCCTACGCGCCGCGGCCGGGCTACGACAGTCTGATCCAGGCCATGGGCGGGGTGATGAGCCTGACCGGCGAGCCGGACGGGCTGCCGCAGAAGGTCGGCATTCCGGTCGCCGACCTGTTCGCCGGGCTCTACGGCACGATCGGGATTCTCGCGGCACTCCGCCACAAGGAAGCGACCGGCCAGGGCCAGCACATCGACATCGGCATGCTGGATACGCACGTCGCCTGGCTCGCCAACCCGGGCATGAACTACCTCGCGACCGGCGAGAACCCGCCGCGGCTCGGCAACCAGCATCCGAACATCGTGCCCTACCAGGTGTTCGCGACCGCCGACGGCGCGATCGTGCTGAGCGTCGGCAACGACGCCACCTTCGAGCGGTTCTGCAAGGCGTTCGGGCTCGAACACCTGCTCGCCGACGAACGTTTCGCGACCAACGCCAAGCGCGTCGAGAACCGCGCGCTGGTCACCGACACGCTGACGCCGGTGATGAAGTCGCGCACCACCAGAGACTGGATGGCCAAGCTCGAAGAGCTGAAGATCGGCTGCGGACCGATCAACACGCTGTCCGACGTGTTCGCCGATCCGCACGTCAAGGCGCGCGGCATGGTGATCGAGATGCCGCACGCGGCCGCGGGCGGTCCGGTGAAGCTGATCGCCAATCCGGTGAAACTGTCCGAGACCCCGCCCAACTACCGCATCGCCCCGCCCCTGCTCGGCGCGCACACCGACGAGGTGCTCGGCCGCGCGCTCGGGCTCGATGCGGCCGCGATCGCGGCGCTGCGCGAGAAGGGCGTGGTGTGAGCCCGCGCCAGGGCCGCCTGCGCTGGCTCTCGCCGGTCGGATTCCACTGGCTGGCCTGGACCGAATGGGGACCGGCGGACGGCGCGCCGGTCGTCTGCGTGCACGGGCTGACGCGCACGGGCCGCGACTTCGACTTCCTCGCCGCCGCACTGGCCGAGCGCGGCCGGCGCGTGCTCTGCCCCGACATGCCGGGGCGCGGCGCGTCCGACCGCCTGCCCGACCCGTCGCTCTACCGCAACGACATCTACGCCGGTGCCTGCGCGCACCTGCTGGCGACGCTGGGTGACCGGCCGATCGACTGGGTCGGCACCTCGATGGGCGGGATCATCGGCATGATCGTCGCGGCGATGCCGAACGCGCCGATCCGCCGGCTGGTGATCAACGATGTCGGCCCGTTCATTCCGGCGGCAGCGCTCGCGCGCATCGGCGAGTATCTGGGTCGCGTCTGGAGCTTCCCCGATCTCGCCGCGGCCGAGGTGCACACGCGCAAGGCCTATGCGCCGTTCGGCGCGTTGACGGACGCGCAATGGCGGCACCTGACCGAGACCTCGGTGCGTCCGCTGCCGGGCGGTGGGTTCCGCCTGCACTACGACCCGGCGATCGCCGAGCCCTTCCGCAAGCCGCCGCAGGACACGGAGTTCTGGCCGGTCTGGGAGCACATCGCGGCGCCGACGCTGGTGCTGCGCGGCGCGGACTCGGACCTGCTGCTGCCGGAGACGGCGGCACGCATGGCGGCGAAGCCCGGCGTGCGCGTGGAGACGATCGCGGGCTGCGGCCACGCGCCGGCGCTGCTGGATGCGGCGCAGGTCGGTCTCCTTGCCGATTTTCTCGAGACCCCCTCGGCGTGAGGGGGCGCGTCGGGGCGGGCCCGACGCGCCCGCCGCATCAGCGCCGGTCGGCCCGGTGGCTGATCGCGCGCTCCTTGTAGACCTCGCCGGCGAGATCGACGTGCAGCTCAACCCGGTCGCCGCTGGGGTTGCGCGCGCTCACCTCCACATGTCTCGGCTTGCGCTCGAACGCGCCGATGCGCGTGTAGCCCGCGGCGGCGAGCCGATCGCGAACCTGCTGTTCGAACGCCGGCGTGATCGGGGCCACCTCGGCGCGCTCGGCACGCGGACCGTGCCGCGGACCCTCGCCCCGCTTGCCGCCGTGCCGTTCGCCCCGCGGCGGCGGCCCGCGCTCGATCGTCACGCTCGAGCCGTCCTCGCGCGTGAGCTGGCGCGCACGGAACCCGTTCTCGCGCGGCTCGCCGGTCACGGTCAGCCGCTCGCCCTGCGTCACCGCCGGCACACCACCGTGCGGCGGGCCCAGATCGACCAGGGTGCGACCGGTCGCATCCTGAAGGATCACGCGGTTGCCGAACACGTCCGTGACCGTGCCCTGGATCGTCACCCCCCGGCCGTCGAGCGAGGCGATCGGCGTCTGCGCCGCCGCCGGCGAGGCCAGCAGCAGGGCGGCGGTGGCGAGAAGAAGCTTGCGTGGTGTCATCGTTCATCCTCCTTGCGTGTCGTGACGACGGCGCCGTGGTATCCGAACCCGCCTGAACCCACCGGCATGCGCCCCGTTCAGCCTCCGTTCAGCCGGTGCGCGTCAGATGGCTGCATGATCGCACGAAGGATCGTCCTCGCTCTGCCTGCTGCGCTGCTGGTCGCCGCCGCCGACCGGCCCGGCAGCCGACCCATCAGCGTCGCGCGCGCGATGGAGATCGCCGAGGCGCGTTACCGCGGCAGGGCGGTGGACGCGTCGCTGGAGCGCGGCCGTCGCCACGAGCCGTCGTTTGTCTATCACATCGTGCTGCGGACCGAGGCGGGCGCCATCCTGCGCATCCGCCTCGACGCCGAGACCGGCGCCTTCCTGGAGGTGAGCGGTCGTGGCCAGATCGAGGCTCTGCGATGAGGGCATTGGTGGTCGAGGACGACGCCGCGATCGCATCCCTGGTCACGACCGCGCTCGGCGCAGCCGGCTTCGTCGTCGACCGCGCTGCCGACGGCGAGGAGGCGACGCATCTCGGCGAGACGGAGCCCTACGACGTGGCCGTGCTCGATCTCGGCCTGCCCGGCGCGGATGGGCTTGCCGTGCTGCGGCGGTGGCGCGCGGCCGGACGACGCTACCCGGTGCTGATCCTGACCGCGCGCGAGACCTGGTCGGACAAGCTGGCCGGCTTCCGCGCCGGCGCGGACGACTACGTGACCAAGCCCTTCCGCGTCGAGGAGGTGGTGGTGCGCGTCCAGGCCCTCGTGCGGCGCGCCGCCGGCCACGCGGACGTGCGTATCGTCGCCGGCCGATTGGCGCTCGACACCCAGCTCGGCACCGTCACGCTCGACGGCATGCCGCTCCGGCTCACCGCGATGGAGCAGCGCATCCTGGCCTACCTGATGCACCGCGCCGGTCGGATCGTCAGCCGCACCGAACTGTCCGAGCATGTCTACGACGGCGCCACCGACCGCGACTTCAACTCGATCGAGGTCATCATCGGGCGGCTGCGCCGCAAGATCGGTGCGGAGGCGATCGAGACGCTGCGCGGCCAGGGCTACCGCCTGTGCACCTGACCGGCTCGTTGCGTGCCAGGCTTGTCCTGATCGCCGCCGTGGTGATCGCGCTCGGCCTTGCCGCCGTGGCGATGGGCGTGCGGACCATGCTCGCCGGCCATCTGGCGCGCGGCTTCGACGCCAGCCTCGAGGCGGTGGGTCTGGCCGTCATCGCCGCGGTCGAGGCGGAAGAGGATGACGGCGCGCTCACGCTCGCCCGCCCGGTCGCCGACCCCCGGTTCGACGCCGCGCTGTCCGGCTGGTACTGGCAGGTCACCGGGGCCGACGGCGCCGTCCTGCTGCGCAGCCGCAGCCTGTGGGACGGCGTGATCGCGGATGCGGATGCGCGCGGCCGCACGCTGCGGTCGGTCGCCCTGACCTTCACGCTGCCCGAGAGCGGGGAGCTGCTCACCGTGGCCGTCGCCGGGCCCGGGGCGGCGCTCGACGACGAGCTCGCCGCGCTGCAACGGCCGATGCTGGTCGTGTTCGCCCTGTTCGGCGTCTGCCTCGTGGTGCTGGCGGCCGCCTTGACCACCGCCGCCCTGGCCCCCATCGCGCGCCTGCGGCGGCACCTGGAAGCGGTGCGACACGGCGGGGCGACGCGGCTCGCGCCGCCGCGGACCGCGGAACTCGCGCCCTTCGCCGCCGAGGTGAACGCCCTGCTCGATCACACCGAGGCCGTGCTCGCGCGGGCGCGCGGGGCGACCGCGGATCTGGCGCACGCGCTCAAGACGCCGCTCGCCGCGCTCGCCAACCACCCCGATCCGCACGGCCTGATCGCCCCGCAGGTCGCACGCATGCAGCGCCTGATCTCGCGTCATCTGGCGCGGGCACGCGCAGGCGGCCGCGCGGCGGCCGCGCGCGCGCCGTTGCGCGGAGTGGTCATCGACCTGCTCGACGCCATGCGACGCATCCATCCCTGCATCGCCTTCACCGTGGCCGGCGAGGATGTGGCCGTCGCGGTCGAGCGCGCCGATCTCGAGGAGATGCTCGGCAATCTTCTCGACAACGCGGGCCGGCATGCGCGCACGGCGGTGCATGTCACGGTGGCGCGCGCCGGCCGGCGCGTGCGGGTTGCGATCGAGGATGACGGGCCCGGCCTCGCCGATCCGGAGGCGGCATGCGTCCGCGGCGTGCGGCTCGACGAGACCGGCGAGGGCAGCGGCCTTGGCCTCGCGATCGTGCGCGACCTCGCCGCCCTCTACGATGCCGAGCTATCCCTCACCCGCGCATCCTCCGGTGGCCTGGCCGCCGTGCTTGCGCTGCCTGCGGCATGATCCCGCCGTTCCGGCCGCGCCCGCCCTGGCTGACGGGCGACCTGCAAACGTTGCGCAACACGATCCGCCGCGACGCGCCCGATCCGGGGCCGTTCGTGCGGCTCTGGCTCGACCTGCCGGACGGCGACGCGCTCGCCGCCGCCTGGCACGCGGGCGACGGCACCCGTCCCACCGTGGCGCTGATCCACGGGCTGACCGGCTGCGAGGACAGCCAGTACATGCGACGGTCGACCGTGTTCTGGCGCGTGCGCCGGCATGGCGTGGTGCGGCTCAACCTGCGCGGATCGGCGCCGTCGCTCGCGCGCAGCACGCGCCCGTACCACGCCGCCGCCGGGGCCGACATCGTCCACGCGCTGGGCAGCCTGCCGGAGGAGGCGCGCCGACCGGGCCTCGTCTGCATCGGCGTGTCGCTCGGCGGCACGCAACTGCTGAACGCGCTCGCCCGCGACGAGGCGCGAGCCTTGCCGGTCCGCGCCGCGGCAGCAATCTGTGCGCCGGTGCTGCTCGCCCCGGTGGCACGACGGATCATGGCGCCGCGCAACGTCCTCTACCACCGCTGGCTGCTCGGCCAGATGCAGCGCGAGGCCGAGGCGCTGGCATTCCATCTGCCGCCGCGCCCGCTGGCCGCCGCGCGCGCCGCCCGCAGCGTGTACGCGTTCGACGACGGCTATGTCGCCCCTCTCGCGGGTTTCGCCGGCGCCGAAGACTACTATGCGCGCGCGAGCCTGCCGAACCATCTCGCGCGGATCGCCGTGCCGACGCTGTGCCTCACGGCGGAGGATGATCCCTGGGTCCCCGCCGGGACCTATCGCGCGATCGATTGGTCCGTGAATCCGCGTGTGACGCCGCTGATCGCTCCGGGCGGCGGCCATGTCGGCTTCCACGACCGCAACCGCGACGGCACCTGGGCCGATCGCACGATCGCGGCCTTCGTTCAGCGCGTCATCGATTCGAGCACATCGGTTGCGGCGCGCCACTGACGCCCGTCGCCCGTGCCGTCCTCGATGTCCCACACCGTCTTCAGCACGCCGACGACGAAGCCCCAGGCGGCGATGCGCCCGCGGCTCTCGCCAAGCCGTTCCGCCAGGATCGCGACGCGGCGATGCTGGATCGCGCCGAGATCCAGCTGGTGCGGCAGCCACGATACCGGGTTGCTGAGCAGCGTGCCGGTGTCGAAGGCGGGTTCGCCAATCGCGCCGAACGGGTCGATCGCGCGCCAGCCCGCGCCGTCACGCAGCACGTTGCCGTGATGCAGGTCGCCGTGCAGCAGCACCGGCGGAGGCGCCGAGGCGTTGAGCGCGCGATACAATCCCAGCGCACGATCGCGCAAGGCGGGATCGAGGCGAGGATCGCGGCAGGCCTCGATCGCGCGGATCCAGCCATGCGCATCGGCGAACAGCCCATCCGCCGGCACCGGCCGATGCAGCCGCCGCATCAGCCCGGCGAGCGCACCGGTCGCCGCGTCGTCGCGTCCCGTCTCGCAGAGCACGGTCAGCGGCGTGCCCGGCGCGAGCCTCTCCCGCAGCAGCGCGCCGCGCGCGGCATCGACGCGCAGCAGCCGCACCGCACCCTCGCCATTCCACGTCGCGAGCGCGGCGGCCTGCGCCTCCACGCCCTGCCCCGGCTTCTCCAGCTTCAGCACCGCCTCCGTGCCGTCGGAAAGCCTCGCCGCATGCACCAGCCCCTGGGTCGATCCCGGCAGCGCTGTCCCCAGCGTCAACCGCCAGTCGCGCGCGATCTCCACCGCCCGCGCGGGCAGCGCGTCGCGCCACTCTTGCGGTCCAGGCGCGCTGCGGCGAGGCTCCGCGCCGTTCATGGAGGTGAGCGATGACGAAGCCGATCGGCACACGCGCCGATTACCGCTGGTACCTGACCATCCCGACGCGCTGGATGGACAACGACGTGTTCGCGCATGTCAACAACGTGGTATACTATTCCTGGTTCGACACGACCGTGGCGCGCTTCCTGATCGACGCGCTCCGGGTCAATCCGCTCGAGAGCGAGATCGTCGGCTTCGTGGTCGAGACGCAGTGCCGCTATTTCGCGCCGACCGCCTTTCCCGACCTGATCACCGGTGGTCTGCGCGTGGCGCGCATCGGCAACACCTCCGTGCGCTACGAGCTCGGCATCTTCCGCAATGACGAGGACCGCGCCTCGGCCGAGGGCCATTTCGTGCACGCCTATGTGGTGAAGGCGACCGGCAAGCCCACGCCGGTGCCCGACCCGATGCGCGAGGCGCTCGCCCGCTACGTCCGCTAGCGCCGGTTCGCCGCCTCGAACATCGCCTTGGTGCGCTCGGCGTCGTAGGGGCCCTCGCGCAGCGTCTCGGGGTCCCACTCGCTGCGGCCGGGGCGGAAGAAGTCCCCGCCATAGACGTGCAGAGCGCCGGTCAGGCGGGGAATCGGGTTGGTGACGCTGTGGATGATGTCCTTGCCGAGCGGCGCCGCCTCGCCGACCGACAGCGCCTTCGCCCCGGCCGCCTCGACGCGCGAGGGCATCCCCGGCTCGTCGATGCGGCGCCAGAAGATGTTGTCCTCGCGCCCGGTGTAGAGGCCGATCACCGCCCACATGCCGTGATTGTGCGGCATCAGCGTCATGTGCGGACCCCAGACGAGATTGAGGATCGTCAGCTCGTCCGAGCGGTAGAGCGTGTTCAGCCCCGCCCGCGTCGGCTCGCCGAGCGCGCGCATCACCGCCGCGGGCTCGGCGACCGCGCGCGCCACCAGCTCGCGCACGGCGGGCTGGCCCTGCGGCACCGCGGCGCGGCACTCCTCGATGAAGCGGTCGAGGTCGAACATGGAGCGTCTCCATCGGCTATCGTGTCGGGGCGCAGTCTACGCGCCGGCCGCACGTTGCCCAAATCGCGCGATCAGGCGCGGCGCGCCAGCGCCTCGCGCACCGCCTGGCTGAGCGCGGCGGGGTCGTCGTGGCAGGCCCCAAGCAGGCGTACGAGCCCGAGAGTCTCGGTCTCGGCCGGCGCGGTCATCGCAGTGTCACCGTCATGACGTCCCTTTCGGGCCGTGTGCCGCGCCGGACAAGGCCCGAAATGATCAGAGCAGCCCGAGTTCCGCGAGCTCCCGCCGCATGGCGGCCGGCATCGCCTCGAACCCCGCCTGCGGCTCGGCCATGCCCTGCGGCCGGTCGGCCGGCGCGTCGGCGGCGGGCAGGTAGCGCCAGCCCTGGAACGGCTTGGTCGGGCGGAGCTGCACCGGCACCAGCGCGGGGTCGAGATGCAGCGCGCAGCAGGGCGAGCCGTCGTCCAGCGTGTCGGGCACGATGTTGACGATGCGCTGGCGCACCTGCACGAAGCCGGCGATCACCCAGTAGATCGAGCCGCCCGCGAGAATCTCCTCGGCGCGCTTGGGGGTCGACCGGGTGCGATGGCGCAGCGGCGGATGCGTCTTCGCCCGGCGCGCCTGCCATTCGGCGAGGTCGTCGACCGAGACGCAGCCGACGGCGAGCTTGATCAGGTGCAGCATGGCGCGCCGGAGTCTGGCCCCGGCACGGCGCGGCGCAAGGGGTCAGGCCGTCGCTGGCTTGTCCGGCGCCGGCGCGGCCGCGCGCTCGCCCGCCGGGCCCGGCGAGTCGGCACCATCGGTGGCGGCAGGCGGCGCCGCTTGGCCCGCCGCCAGCCAGGCGGAGAGCATTGCGGCCCAGAGCGTGGTCATCCGGTGGCCCTGCATGGCAGTCAGGATGGGCGCGGACCATGGCGAAGCCGGGGCGAGCGCGGGGTGATACCGCGCACACGGGATGAACTTGCGGTGATCCTCGGCGACCGCACGCGCGCCGCATGGCATAGGAGTGCGCCATGCGGACAGCCCTGCGCTGGTCCCGGCGCCTTGCGATGGCGCTGGCGTTGATCGTCGTCCTGCTTGCGGGCGCGATCGCGCTCGCGTTCCGCGTCACCCTGCCGCCGACCTCGAACCACGCGGCCATCCCCGGTCTCGCCGCGCCGGTCGAGATCACGCTCGATGCGCGCGGCATCCCGTGGGTGCGCGCCGGCTCGGCCGAGGATGCCTGGGCGGCGCTCGGCTGGCTGCACGCGCGCGACCGGCTGTTCCAGATGGACGTGATGCGCCGCGGCGCCGCCGGGCGGCTCTCGGCGCTGATCGGCGCGCAGGGGCTCCGGCTCGACCGGTTCTCGCGCCTGCTCGGGCTTGAAGCGAAGGCCGAGCTGGATCTCGCGGACCTGCCCGCGGAGACGCGCGCGGCGCTCGCCGCCTATGCGCGCGGGGTGAACGCCTGGATCGACCAGCGCGGCATGCGCGCCGCGCCCGAGTACCTGCTGCTCGCCTCCCGCCCCGCGCCCTGGCGCGAGACCGACTCGCTGCTCTGGGGCAAGGCGATGGCACTGTTCCTGACCGGCAACATGCGCACCGAGCTGGCCCGGCTCCGGCTCTCGACCGTGCTGCCGCGCGAACGCATCGACGAGCTCTGGCCGCGGGATGCGAGCCCGCACCGCCCGATCGCGGCGGCGCCGGACCTGCCGCCCGCGCACATCGAGCGCGTGATCGCCGCGCTGCCGGTGTTCGGCGAGGACGCGCCGCTGCCCTCGACCGCGAGCAACTCCTGGGCCGTGACCGGGCCCGAGAGCGCGTCGGGCAATGCGCTGCTCGCCAACGACCCGCATCTGGCGCTGGTGACGCCCACGCAATGGCATCTCGCGCGGGTCGAGGCGCCGGGGCTGACGCTGGCTGGCGCCTTCGCACCCGGCGTGCCGTTCCTGATGCTCGGCCACAACGGCCACGTCGCCTGGGGTTTCACCACCACGCACTCGGACACGCAGGACGTGTTCATCGAGCGGCTGGTTGACGAGGATCACTACCTCACCCCCGACGGGCCGCGGCGGTTCGGGACGCGCGAGGAGGTGATCGAGGTCCGGCTCGGCGAGCCGGTGCGGCTGCGCGTGCGCGAGACCCGCAACGGCCCGGTGATCTCGGATCTCGACCCGGTTCCGGGCACGCCTGAGGGCCACGTGCTGGCGGTGGCGATGGCGATGCTCGCGCCGGGCGATGCGGCCGCGGTGGCGATGCACCGGCTGAACCGCGCGCGCGATTTCGCCGAGGCCGAAGAGGCGGCACGATCGATCGCCGCGCCGCAGCAGAACCTGATGATCGCCGACAGCACGGGCCGGATCGGCATGCTGGTGCCCGGGCGCGTGCCGGTCCGGCGCACGGGCGACGGCTCGTTCCCGGTGCCCGGCTGGGACGGCAGCCACGACTGGCTCGGCTTCGCGCCCTACGAGGCGCTGCCCCGCTTCGTCGATCCGCCCACGCATCGGCTGGTGAACGCGAACAACCGGATCGTGCCGGACGATTTCCCCGTGTGGCTCACGCGCGACTGGTGGGGCGATTTCCGCCATCGCCGCATCCTCGCCCGCCTCGACGCGCACGGCACGCCGCATGACGCGGCGAGCCTCGCCGCCATCCAGCTCGACATCGTCAGCGAGGCCGCGCGCGACCTGCTGCCGCGCATGCTGCGCGGCGAGCCGGCGGGCGGGATGGCGTCACGCGCGCACGCGCTGCTCGCGCGCTGGGACGGCACCATGGCCGCCGACCGGCCCGAGCCGCTGATCTACACCGCCTGGATCCGCGCCTTCGGCCGCGCGCTGGCCGAGCGCGCCTTCGGGCCCGAGACGGAGGCGTTCCGCGAGACGGTGGCCGAGTTCCTGCTGTTCGTGCTGACCCGCGGCGGGCACTGGTGCGGCGACGGGAACGATGCGTGCCCGGCCGTGCTCGCGCGCGCGCTCGAGCAGGCGGTGGCCGACCTGGCCGCGCGGTACGGACCGGATCCGGCCGCGTGGCGCTGGGGCGAGGCGCATCGCGTGCGCTTCCCGCATCTGTTGTTCCAGTTCGTCCCCGGCATCGGCCCCTGGTTCGGCACCGAGCTGCCAACCCCCGGCGATGGCTACACCGTGTTGCGCGCCGGCGTGCGTCTGAACGGGCCGCGCCCGTTCGAGAACGTGCACGGCGCGAGTTTCCGCGGCGTCTACGACCTCGCCGACCTGGACGCCTCGCGCTTCGTGATCGCGCCGGGCCAGTCCGGCCACCCGCTGAGCGCGCATTACCGCGACTTCGCCCCGCTCTGGCTCGCCGGCGGGCACGTGACGCTGCCGCCGCGGCCGGAGACCGTGAGCGGCTCGATCACGCTGCGTCCGGAGTGATCGGCGGTTGACCGTTGCGGTCCGGTTCCGCTTCATTGACGACCCCCGCGGGCCGAATGGCGATGCTGCAGAAACCGGCGAGACGCCCTCAGTTCTTCTACACGACCGCGCCGCTGCCGTGCCCGTATCTCGGCGGCCGCACCGAGCGGAAGATCGTCACGGAGCTCACCGGCGCGGATGCCGAGGCGCTGCACGATCGGCTCTCGCGCGCAGGCTTCCGCCGCAGCCACAACATCGCCTATGCCCCGGTGTGTCCGGGCTGCCGCGCCTGCATCCCGATCCGCGTCAACGTCGCCGCGTTCGAGCCGAACCGCACCCAGCGGCGGCTGATCGCGGCCAATGCCGGGATCGAGGGGTTCGAGGTGCCGGCGCGCGCCACCTCCGAGCAGTTCGCGCTGTTCCAGCGCTACCAGGCGGCGCGTCACGCCGACGGCGACATGGCGGCAATGGGGTTCTACGACTACCGCGCCATGGTCGAGGACACGCCGATCGAGACCATGATGGTGGAATTCCGCGACCATACGGACGCGCTGTTGGCGGCCTGCCTGACCGACCGGGTCGGCGATGGGCTCTCGGCCGTCTATTCGTTCTTCGATCCGGCGGCCTCGGCGCGCTCGCTCGGCACCTGGATGGTGCTGTGGTTGGTCAAGCGCGCGGCCGAGCTTCGCCTGCCCTACGTCTATCTCGGCTACTGGGTGCCCGAGAGCCGCAAGATGGCCTACAAGGCGCGCTTCCGGCCGTCCGAGATCCTCTGGGGTGGGCAGTGGCGCATGCTGACGGATGGCGAGTTGGAGACCGGGCCGCTGACCGTGCCGGCCGAGGCGGTGATCACCGCCGGCTAGGCATCAGGCCGGCAGCGCGCGGTTGCCCCGGCGATCCGGCACGCCGCCGTCGGGCAGATCGCGGCCGGAGACACTGAACCACATGAGCCCCGTCGTTTGCGGGTCGCGCGCGCCGGCGCCGCGCGACATCCACGCATGCGCCGCGACGTGGTGATGGCAGCCGTCGGCGGCCATGAACGCCGCGCCGGGCCGACGCGACGTCACCTCCATGCCGAGGGCTGCGGTCCAGAACGATTCCGTCTCGATCGTGTCGCCGACCTTCAGATGGACATGGCCCGCGCGCGTGCCCGCCGGCAGGACATGGGCGGGGCCGCTGGCCGCCGTCGCGAGCAGGCCGCGGCGATCGAGCGGCCGGGTGTCCATCGCCACCCCGGCGGTGTCGCAGCGGCAGGCACTGCGCGGCCGATCGGCATGCATCTCGATGCGGTTGCCCTCGGGGTCGGCGAAGTAGATCGCCTCGCTGACCGGATGGTCCGACGCGCGATCGATCGCCAGCCCGCGCTCGATCGCATGCGCGAGCAAGCCGGCCAGCGCGGCGCGGGGGGGCGGCAGGAAGGCGGTGTGGATCAGCCCGGCCGAGAGCGCATCCGGCGTGCGCGCCGCCGGGTCGCCAGCCAGCGTCAGCAGCCATGGGCCGCCGGCGCCGAGTCCCACGGCGCCGTTGGCGGCGGCAACCTCCTGCAGCCCGATCGCGTCGCGGTATTACCGCGTGATCCGATCGGGATCGCGCACCCGCAGCGCCACCTCGCCGATCGCGAGACGCCGCGCCATGTCCGTCCGCGTCTCGAATGTCGCCGCCATGGTCGTCGTCCTTCGCCTGCACAGCGCAGCTGGCGACCGGGCAGAGGACACGGAAATCCGTTCTGCCGATGACGCCTATCCGAACCGGCCGGAGGACGGGAAGCCCCTCCAGGGCAGCCGCCCGGCCTGGGCACGGTGGCCCAGCCAGTCGGCGAGGTCGGCGGCCGCGCGCACGCTGACCCGGTTCTCGCCCAGCCGCACCGCGAGCCCCTCGGCGAGCGCGAAGGGTTTGGCGTCGGCCAGCCCGCCGTCCTTGTACTTCTGCAACGCCACCCCGCGGCCGCGCGCCATCTCCGGCACCTCCTCCAGCGGGAAGACCAGCAGCTTCCGGTTCTCGCCGATCACCGCCAGGTGGTCCGCCCCGTCGGGCACCAGCGCGCAGACCGCAGCCTCCTCGCCGTCGAGGTTCAGCACCTGCTTGCCCGCGCGCGTGCCGGCGAGCGCGTCCTCGGCCTTCACCACGAAGCCGCGCCCGGAGGCGGAGGCAACGAGATAGCGCGCGGCCTGACGGTGCACGAACAGCGCGACGAGATCGGCGTCGTTCGGCAGATCGACCAGCAGGCGGATCGGCGTGCCGTCGCCACGACCGCCCGGGAGTTTGTCGGCCGGGATGGTGTAGAATCGGCCGTTGGTGCCGAAGGCAAGCAGCCGGTCGGTGGTCTCGGCCGGCAGCAGGAAGCGCAGCCGGTCGCCCTCCTTGAAGCGGAGCGCCGCGGGATCGACCGCATGACCCTTCAGTGCGCGCACCCAGCCCTTCTCGCTGACGACCACGGTGATCGGCTCGCGCACGATCAGCGCCTCCTCGACGGCCTCGGCGATCGCCGCCGGGGCGGCGGCGAACGCCGTGCGGCGGTCGCCGAGCGCGCCGGAGCCGAAGCGCTTGCGGATCTCGGCAAGCTCGCCGGCGATCGCCTTCCAGCGCTCGGTCTCGTTGCCGAGCAGGCCCTTGAGCCGCCGCCGTTCCACGGAGAGCGCCTTGTGCTCGCGGCGAATCTCCATCTCCTCGAGCTTGCGCAAGGAGCGCAGCCGCATGTTGAGGATCGCCTCGGCCTGCACCTCGGTGAGCGCGAAGCCCGCCATCAGCTTGGGCTTGGGCTCGTCCTCGGTGCGGATGATGCGGATCACCTCGTCGAGGTTGAGATAGACCGCGAGATAGCCTTCCAGCACCGCGATCCGCCGTTCGGCCGCGGCGAGGCGGTGGCGCGTGCGGCGGATCAGCACCTCGTGGCGATGGTCGAGGAACGCGCGCAGCACCTCCTTCAGCGACATCACGCGCGGCGTGCGCTCGGCATCCAGCACGTTCATGTTGAGGCTGATGCGGCTTTCCAGCGCGGTGGCGCGGAACAGGCTCTCCATCAGCAGCGCGGGATCGACGGTCTTGGATTTCGGTTCCAGCACGAGCCGCACCTGGTCGGTGCTCTCGTCGCGCAGATCGCCGAGCAAGGGGAGCTTCTTCTCCTCCATCGCCTGCGCGATCTGCTCGACCAGCCGCGCCTTCTGCACCTGCCAGGGGATCTCGGTGACGATCACGCGGAAGGTGCCGTACTTGCCCTGCTCGACCTCCCACTTGGCGCGCAGGCGGAAGCCGCCCCGCCCGGTCTCGTAGGCGGCCGCGATCGCTCCGGCCGGCTCGACGATGATGCCGCCCGTCGGGAAGTCGGGCCCCTTCACGTGGCGCAGCAGGTCAGCGGTGGTCGCGTCCGGGTGCTCGATCAGGTGGATCGCGGCGGCGCAGACCTCGCCCGCGTTGTGCGGCGGGATCGAGGTCGCCATGCCGACCGCGATGCCCTGGGCGCCATTCGCGAGCAGGTTGGGGAACGCGCCCGGCAGCACGACGGGCTCGCGCTCCTCGCCGTCATAGGTGGCGCGGAAATCGACCGCGTCCTCCTCGATGCCTTCGAGCAGCGCCTGGCCGACCTCGGTGAGGCGGGCCTCGGTGTAGCGCATGGCCGCGGCGTTATCGCCGTCGATGTTGCCGAAGTTCCCCTGGCCCTCGATCAGCGGGTAGCGCTGGGCGAAGTCCTGCGCGAGCCGCACCAGCGCCTCGTACACCGCGGCGTCACCGTGCGGGTGGAACTTGCCGATCACGTCGCCGACCACGCGGGCGCATTTCTTGAACCCCGATTGCGGGTCGAGACGGAGCTGGTGCATCGCCCAGAGCAGGCGGCGGTGCACCGGCTTCAGCCCGTCGCGCACATCCGGCAGCGAGCGCGCCATGATGGTGGAGAGCGCGTAGGCGAGGTAGCGCTCGGACAACGCGTCGGCGAGCGGGGTGTCGCGGATGTCGGTCATGTCGATGGGCATGGGCGCGACTCGGGGCTGGGGTTCCGCCTCTGTCTAGGCGCTCGGCGTGCCCGGGTCACGCGGCGGGGAGCCGCGTCCGCCAAGCCGGCGGCGAGGTGCCGAGCCGGGCGCGGAAATGTTGGTACAGCGTATCGGCAGCGCCGAAGCCGCAGGCCGTGGCGATGCGCTCGACCGGCAGGGTTGTGGTTTCCAACAGCTCCTTCGCCCGGTCGAGGCGCTCGGCGGGCAGCCAGTCGGGCGGCGAAAGCCCGGTGGCCTCGCGGAACCGGCGCTGGAAGCTGCGGAGACTCATGCCAGGCGCCCCGGATGCAGGCAGAGATCGATCCCGGCCGCGCTGCCCGCACTGGTCAGGATCGTGCGCTCGTCCACGTAGAGCACGTCGGGATCGACGAGCACGC
>CALKJX010000197.1 GCA_937995555.1 uncultured Elioraea sp. | reverse complement strand
TCGCCCGGCATGGAGAAGTCGGTCTGCGCGGCCAGCAGCGTCAGGCTCGCCAGCCGGTCGTCGCCGTCGCGGCCCATCGCGGCGGCCGCGATCGCGAGCAGCGTGCCGCCGAGGCAGTAGCCGAGCGCATGCGCGCGCTCGCCGCCGCAGATCGCACCGATCGCATCGAGGGCGGCCATCACGCCGTGGCGGCGATAGTCCTCCATCGTCAGATCGCGATCCTCGGGCCCCGGATTGCGCCAGGAGATGCAGAACACGCTGAAGCCCTGATCGACGAGATGCCTGACGAGCGAGTTCTCCGGGCTCAGATCCAGAATGTAGTATTTCATGATCCAGGCCGGCACGATCAGCACCGGCTCCGCGCGCACCGTCTCGGTCCTGGGCGCGTACTGGATCAGCTCGATCAGCCGGTTGCGCAGCACCACCTTGCCGGGCGTGCAGGCGACGGTCTCGCCGACGCGGAAGGCCTGCGCACCGGCCGGCGGCATGCCCGCGAGCGCGCGGGATGCGTCCTCGACCGCGTGCTGCCAGCCGCGCAGCAGGTTGAGTCCCCCCTCCTCCGCGGTCCGGCGCAGCACCTCCGGATTGGTCGCGAGCCAATTGGCCGGCGAGACCACGTCGAGCAGCTGGCGCGCGACGAAGTTCACCACGTGCTCGTGATGCGCCGACACTCCGCGCACCCCTGTGGTCGCAACGTGCCACCATTGCTGGGTCAGCAGGAAGTATTGCGCGAGCAGGCTGAATGGCGGCTGGCGCCATCCCGGATCGTCGAACCGGCGGTCCTGCGGCAGCGGCTCGATGCAGGCGGCGTCTGCCTGGCCGACCGCGCAGCGCGCGGCGTAGTCGGCGAACCGGGCGAGCTTGGTCGCGACCTTGGTCGCCAGCATCGCCTGCCGCCCGGGCAGAACGGCGAGATGGACCGCCCAGTCGGCGAAGGCCAGCGCCAGCGCGGCGGGCGAGATGCCGGCCGTCAACCGTGCTCCCTGGCCCCGCAGGACGCGGTCGAAGGTATCGCCGAGCCGCTCCATCGCCGCGCCCAGCGTCTCGGGCGTGAGGGCGGCACCCTCGGAGACGGCACCAGTGTGAGGGACGTCCGCTGGCCGGGGCGGGGGTGGATGGACTGCCGTCATGCGTCGTCTCCGTCGCGTCATTGCGCAAGGCGGCCCGGCACGGGCCGTTGGCGGTATCCTTGATCCAACTCAGCGGCGCCGGGCTGCCTCAAGCGACCTCGGCCGACGGGAGCGCGTTGATGCCAACCACGGCAGCCGCGATCCGGGATCTCTCCGGACGATCTCCAGCGTTCCGTTTGCGCATCTCAATCCGATCGGCCGACGCCCCCCGATCCGCCCCTGCGTCAGCCGGCCGCCGCCTGCTCGGCGCCTGTCGCGAGTGCGGAGCATGCCGCCTCCGCAGCGCTGCCAAGGTCGGCCACGACCCGGCTCGCCTCGTCGAGATTACCTGCCGCCGCCGCCGCCTCGATCCGGGAGGCCAGCGCGGCCAGCGCGGCCAGCCCGTAGTTCGCTGCGCCGCCGCGCAACGCGTGCGCCTCGCGGCGGAGCCGGATCGCATCCGCCGCGGCGGCCGCCTCGCCGATCGCCTCGGTGCGCGCGCGCACATCCTCGATGCAGGTCCGGATCAGCGACGCGAGCGTGTCGGCGGTGAGCCCGCGGCCGAGGCGCGCCAGATGCTCCGTCTCAAGGACGGGCGGTGGGGGTGTCGCGGATCCGGTGGAGATGTCCGGGGCGCCCTCTCCATCGTGCGCCGCGCCGAGATGGCGCAGCAGCGCATCGGCCAGGATCCGCCCCGTCACCGGTTTGGCGAGCACGCCGTTCATCCCCGCGGCGATGAAACGTTCGCGGTCGCCCGCCATCACATTCGCGGTCAGCGCCACGATCGGCACCGTGCCGGCGGGCGGCGGCAGGCGCCGGATCGCCGCGGTCGCAGCCATGCCGTCCATCTCGGGCATGAACATGTCCATGAACACGATGTCGTAGGGTCGCGCTTGGACAGCCGCCACGGCCTCGAGCCCGTTCGCGACGATGTCGACGTGGTGTCCGTCCTTGCGGAGCCAGGTCGCGGCGACGAGCTGGTTGGCTGGGCTGTCTTCCGCCAGCAGCACGCGCGCCCGGCGTGGACGGCGTGTCGGCGGGGCCGCTTCCGGCGCCGGTTCGGGGATACGCTCGGCCGGCGCGAGCGGCAGGGTGAAGTGAAAGACGGATCCGCCGCCGGCGCGGTCCTCGACGCCGATCGTCCCCCCCAGCAGCTCGACGAGGCGACGGCAGATCGCGAGACCGAGGCCGGTGCCGCCGGTGCGTCGCGCGTCGGGTGGCTCGAGTTGCGAGAAGGGCTGGAACAGCCGCGTCCGTTCGCTCTCCGGAATGCCCGGGCCGCGGTCGGCGACCGCGAAGCGGATCCGGGGCGGGAGCCCGACCCCCGGCGCGGGCAAGACATCCGCCGCCACGACGATATCGCCGCCCCGTGAGAACTTGACGGCGTTCGAAACCAGATTGAGCAGGATCTGACGGAGCCGCCCCGCATCGCCGCGCACATACGGCGGCACCCCCTCGCCGATCTCGAGCCGGATGGTCGCGCCGTGCGTCTGTGCCGAGGGACGGAACAGGTCGACCGCTCCGGCGAGCAACGGGGCGAGCGCGAAATCGCTCGTCTCCAGCGCCAACCTGCCGGCTTCGATCTTCGACAGGTCGAGGATGTCGTTGATGATGGCGAGCAGGTGCTCGGCGCTCTCATGCGCGGTCTCGACGTAGCGGCGCTGTTCGTCGTCGAGCTCGGTCTCGGCGAGCAGGCCCAGCGTGCCGATCACGGCGTTCATGGGCGTGCGGATCTCGTGGCTCACCACCGCGACGAAGCTCGACTTGGCGGCGGAGGCGGCCTCGGCCATCTCGCGGGCCCGGCGCATCTGCTCCTCGGCCCGTCGGCGCGGTGTCACGTCAGTGTAGATCGTGACGAACCCACCTCCGGGCAGGCCTGTGCGCTTGAACTCGATCACCCGGCCGTCCGGGCGGGTGCGCTCGTACACGCCGAACCGCCCCGACCGCACCACGTCGAGGCGGCGGCGCACCTCCGTCTCGACATCGACCGAGCCGAACTCGCCACCCTTCGCCTGGGCGCGGATGATGCCCTCATAGGGCGCGCCTTCGTACAGCACCTCCTGCGGCAGCCCGAGCAGGTCCTCGAGCCGGTCATTCCAGGTGATCAGGCGGAAATTGGCGTCGAAGACTGTCACGCCGTCGGAGAGATTGGCGAGCGTCGTTTCCAGCAGTGCCGACTTCTCGTCGGCCTGCCGCTTGGCTCGGGCGATCGCCCGGTTCGCGGCCTCGAGCGCGACCCGGTCCGCGTCGAGTTCCGCCTCCCGGCGGACGCGTCTGCGCGCTTCGATCGCCAGCGCCGCGATCAGCGCCGCGAGCGCCAGGGTGACGGCCGATGCCCCGAGCAGGGTTCGCCTGAGGCTCGCATCGGCGCTCTGCTCCATGGTCGCGCTGGCAACGCCGATCACGGCCGCCCCCGGCAGGTCGGGCAGATGGCGGAAGGCGACCAGGCCGGGCATCCGATCGTTCGTCTCGCTCAGGATGATCGTGCCGGATGCGGCACCGCGCAGGGCCGCGACCACGAGCGGGTCCGACAGCGCCTGGCCCGGCTCCGGCAGCATCCTGCCGCTCTGGGCCAGCACCACCGCATCGGTGCTGACCAGAGCGGCGACCGCGTCGGGGCCCAGCGCGTCAACCCACTCGCCGCGCGCAAGGGTGGCCGGGTCGAGGAAGGCCACGACCACGCCGCCGAAGCCGCCGCCGGGACGGCTGATCCGTCGCGACAGCGTCAGCGCCGTCCGTCCCGAGACCGGTTCCATGGTCGGCCTGCCCAGGATCGGCCGTGCCGGGTCGAAGGCGAGGTTGCCCTGAAGGTAGTCACGGTCATCGGCGAGCACGAAGCCCGGCAGCGGTCCCAACGTGCTCACCGTCACCCGCCCGTCGGGGTCGATGACGGCGACGGAGCTCAGGGAACGATCGATCGCATGGAACCGGGCGGCCAGCCCCGCGAGCGAGACCGCAGACGCTTGACCGTCCGCTTGGCGGACCAGCCTGACGAGCTCCGCGTCGACCGCAGTGAACACGCGGCGAAGATGGGCCTCGAGCGCGAGGGTCGCGATGTCGGCCCGCGCCGTGGTCTCGGCCACGGAACGCGCGCGGTCGCGGCCGATCTGACCGATCGCGGCGGCCCACAGCACGACGGCGGCGGCCAGGCCCACGAGCGGAATTCCGAGGCGGCGATCCAAGCGCATCATGGCGCCAGCCGATCCCGGGGCCAGGGATCATGCAGCAGCGGTTGCGAGCGGATGACGATGGGTATCACGGCATGGGCCGTCTTGTGCCAGCGGGCAACGACGCGGGCCGTTGCGGCCTGCCGACGCCAGTCTGCCCGCCCCGGCGCGGCCCTGCAACCGGCGCTTGCGGGTCGCCGTCTTGCCCGTCGTGCCCGCCCTCACTATGGTCCGCCCGCCCCGCGCCGAGCCATCCGGCGCGCCGAGGTCGCGTCCCCGTTGCCGAGGAAGAGCCAATGCCCAAGATCAAGGTGAAGAAGCCCGTCGTCGAAATGGACGGGGACGAGATGACGCGGATCATCTGGGGCTTCATCAAGGAGAAGCTGATCCTTCCCTATCTCGACATCGACCTGAAGTACTACGACCTCGGCATCCAGAAGCGCGACGAGACCGACGACCAGATCACGGTCGATGCCGCGAACGCGACCAAGCAGTACGGCGTCGCCGTGAAGTGCGCCACCATCACGCCGGATGAGGCGCGCGTGGCCGAGTTCGGGCTGAAGAAGATGTACCGGAGCCCGAACGGCACGATCCGCAACATCCTCGACGGGACGATCTTCCGCGAACCGATCATCTGCAGGAACGTGCCCAGGCTGGTGCCGCACTGGTCCAAGCCGATCGTGGTCGGCCGCCACGCCTATGGCGACATCTACCGCGCCGCCGAGACGAAGATTCCCGGCCCCGGCAAGGCGACGCTGACCTGGACGCCGGCGGGCGGAGGCGAACCGATCACGCTCGAGGTGACGGACTTCCCGGAAGGTGGTGGCGTGCTGATGGGGATGCACAACACCCGCCGGTCGATCGAGGGCTTCGCGCGCGCCTGCTTCAACTATGGCTTGGCGCGCAACTACCCGGTCTATCTCAGCCACAAGAACACGATCCTCAAGGCCTATGACGGCGAGTTCAAGGACATCTTCCGCCGCATCTTCGACGCCGAGTTCGCCGAGAAGTACAAGTCCGCCGGCCTGACCTACGAGGACCGGCTGATCGACGACATGGTCGCCTGCGCGCTCAAGTGGGAGGGCGGCTATGTGTGGGCCTGCAAGAACTACGACGGCGATGTGCAGTCCGACATCGTCGCCCAGGGCTTCGGCTCGCTCGGGCTGATGACCTCGGTGCTGCTCTCGCCAGACGGCAAGACCGTCGAGTCCGAAGCCGCGCACGGCACGGTGACGCGCCACTATCGCGAGCACCAGAAGGGCCGCGAGACGTCCACCAACCCGATCGCCTCGATCTTCGCCTGGACGCGCGGGCTCGCCTATCGCGGCCGGTTCGACGACACGCCCGATGTGGTCAAGTTTGCCGAAACGCTCGAGCGGGTCTGCATCGAGACGGTCGAGTCCGGGCACATGACCAAGGACCTCGCCATCCTGATCGGCAAGGACCAGCCCTGGCTGAACACCCAGGCCTTCCTCGACACGATCGATGCCAACCTGAAGAAGGCGATGGCAGCCGGCTAACCGCGTCCCCCGGCGAGACGCGCAGCCATCGGGCTGGCGCGCAGCCGCGCCATCGCCAGGCAGCCGAATGCGGGGCCGATCGCCCGCACGGCGAAGGCCCCGCCGCCTCGGGCCGAGCTGACCGACCAGCCAGGGCATCACCTGGATGGTGACCGGCGTCGGCGCGAAGGCGAGCGAGGTCTGCGCGGTCAGCAGCGTACCGGCGAGCCTGGGCTGGGCGCGTTCCGCCACGCTCGCCGGGAACCGGGCGGAATCCGCGACCATCGTCACGCCCCAGACGATCCCGAGCGTGACGACCAGCGCGGGATGCGCGCCGAAGGCGGGACCCGCCAGCAGGCAGCAGGCGCCGCTGACGCCCGTCGCCCAGAGCGTTACCCGCGTCCGCCCGACCCGGTCGGCGAGCGCGCCGGCACCGAAGTGGCGCCCGCGCGCGACGCGGCCCGGACCGCGACGATCAGCGCAGCCGCGACGATCGCCGCGCCCGAGGCTGCAGCCACCGCCACCCGCCGATCGACGCCGCCCAGCGCATGGGCCAGATGGGGCCTCGCCGAGCCGAGCGTCACGCCGCCGACCAGCAGCCCCGTGTCGTTGCGGTCGGCCGATTCGGCCGCGAGCTTCATCCCCGGCGGACAGTCGCAGGCGAGCGCGGCACCCGTCGTGGCGCGGCCCGCGAGCACGCCGGTGTGGCCGGGCGGCAGCACCAGGATCAGCGCATGCGCCGCGGCGCCGACCAGGGACGCCGCCGCGATCTGCCGACGCGGGTCGAGCCGATCGGGCAGCACGAGGGTGGCGCTGCCGAGCGTGCCGAGGACGAACCCCGCCTGGACCGCACTCGTCAGCCAGGCGGGGAACCCGGCCGGCAGCGTGCCTTCACGTGCCATCGCCGGGCCGGCCGCCGTGCCGGAGAACCGGAGCGCCAGCGCCAGGACCCGGGCGACGACGATCAGCCGCCGCGTGACGGGCTTGCCCGGTGGCATGGCGCGCTCAAGCGACGGAACGATCCGGCTCTTGCCGGCATCGGCGGGACAGAGCATCCCTGGGCGCTACACGCTGCGCAGGGAATTGCGACGGAGAGGAAGCATGATGCAGTCGCGCTCGGGAGCGGAGGTCGAGAGCGGGCCGCCTCATGGTGCCCGGCGCGGCGCGATCCCGCACCGCACCGGCGCCGCGATCGACCGCGCCTTCGTTGGGTGGCTCAGCACCATGCGCGGACGCTCATGATGCTCGGCCCGCTCGCCGTCCTGGATCTCGCCGCCCTCGGGGTCTTCCTCTCGTGCTGGTTCGGCTATGCCATGCTGGTCGACCGTGTTCCGGGCATCCGTGCGAAGAGCGTGATCGCGGCGATGGACGAGTATCGTCGTCGCTGGATGCGGGCGATGGTGGAGCGCGAGGCTCGGGTGTTCGACTCGATGGCAATCGGCCATCTGATGTCCTCGGGCGCGTTCCTCGCCACCACTGCGATCTTCATCCTCGGCGGCCTGGTGGCCATGCTCGGCGCCTACGACATGGGCCGGCATGTCGTCTCAGCGCTTCCTTTCGCGGCGCCGACCTCGCAGGCGCTGTGGGAGATCAAGATCGGCCTGCTGCTGCTGATCTTCGTCGCGGCCTTCTTCGAGCTGACCTGGAGCCTGCGCCAGTTCAACTACTGCCTGATCATCGTCGGCGGGATCGGGCGGGAGGCGGATCACGCCGCGTTTGCCCAGGCCGAGGTCGCTGCCCGGGTCGCCAACCGTGCGGCGCGACACTTCAATACCGGCCTCCGGGCCTACTATTTCGGCCTCGCCGCGATCACATGGATCGTTCATCCGCTGGCGCTGATCACGGCCAGCCTGCTGGTACTGGCCGAGCTGCATCGGCGCGAGTTCCGCTCGGTCGTGCGCGAGGCACTGCGAGGGACCGCACCCTGATCCCCCGTGGCCTTTGCGCGCGAGGGTTGCCGACGCGGCGCCTTGGCCCGCTGGCCGGATGCCCCTGGCGCGCCATCCCGCTTGACCTGCGGGGGCGCGGGCGGCAAGGCTGACCCCAACGCCGCGACCCGCGCGGCAAGCGACCGCACAGGGAGGATGGAAATGATCAAGATCAGCCGCCGAGCGGCGGTTCTGGGCACCGTTGCAGCCGGGGCTTCGGGCCTCGCCCGGCCGGCGATCGCCCAGCGCGCCGTCGATTTCAGTGGCCGCACGATCGAGTGGGTCATCCCGTTCGCGGAAGGTGGCGGCAGCGACGTCTGGGCCCGGTTCCTGGCCCCCTATCTGTCCAAGTATCTGCCCGGTCGTCCGAACGTCATCATCCGCAACGTCCCGGGTGGCGGGTCGATCACCGGCACCAACGATTTCTTCCTTCGTGCGCGGAACGACGGCTCGACCTTCATCGGCACCTCGGGCTCGACACAGTTCCCGTTCCTGCTGGGCGACGCGCGGGTGCGCTACGACTACGCGCAGATGCCGCCCGTGCTGGTTTCGCCGACCGGCGGCGTGGCCTATCTGCCGGCGCGCTTCGGTGTGAAGAACGCGAGCGAACTCGGCCGGATCAAGGACCAGGAGCTGGTCTACGCCAGCCAGGGCGCGACCTCGCTCGACCTGGTGCCGATGCTCGCCTTCAAGGTCATGGGACTGAACGTCCGCTACGTGTTCGGCATGCGCGGGCGCGGCGAGGGACGGCTGGCCTTCGAGCGCGGCGAGGCCACGATCGACTACCAGACCTCCTCGGCCTACCTGACCCAGGTGACGCCGCTCGTGCAGGCCGGCACCGCGGTGCCGATGTTCTCCTGGGGCGTGTTCGACGCGAACGGCAATGTCGCGCGCGACCCGACCTTCCCCGACCTGCCGCATTTCGTCGAAGCCTACGAGATGATGCACGGCCGGAAGCCGTCGGGGGTCGAGTTCGACGCCTATCTGGCGTTCTTCGGCTCGGGCTTCGCGGCGCAGAAGCCGGCGATGCTGCCGCGCGGCACGGCGGCGCCGATCGTCGCCGCCTACCGCAAGGCGTTCGCGGACGCGGTCGCCGATCCCGACCTGCAGGCGAAGAAGGGCGAGGTGCTGGGCGAGTACGAGCAGGCGGTCGGCGACAAGGTCGAGAAGATGTACAAGGTTGCGACCTCGATCGCGCCGGAGGCGCGCGCCTGGGTACGCGAGTTCCTGTCGAGCAACTACAACGTCCGCTTCGGCTGACACGGGAGGCGGGCCGGTGATCCGGCCGGCCGATCGATCAGAGGTGTGCCGCTGATGCGCTGGGGCGGGAAGGAGCAGAGATGAGCGGTCTGACGCGGCGCAGCGCACTCGGCGCGACGGCGGCGATGGCGGCAGGGTTGGCGCTACCGGGCAGCGCGCGTGCGGCCGATTTCGCGGGGCGCACGATCGAGTTCATCATTCCCTTCGCCGAGGGCGGGGGGTCGGATGTCTGGGCGCGCTTCCTCGCCCCGTTCATCGCGCGCCATCTGCCCGGCCGGCCCACCGTGATCGTGCGCAATGTGCCCGGCGGCGGTTCGATCACGGGCGCCAACGAGTACGCCGCGCGTGCGCGGCCGGACGGGCTCAGCCTGTTCGGCCCCTCGGCCTCGACGCATCTGCCCTTCCTGCTCGGCGATCCGCGCGTGCGCTACGACTACGCGCGCTGGACGCCCGTGCTGGTCTCGCCCACCGGCGGGGTGGTCTATGTCTCGGCGCGCACCGGCGTCCGCAACGGTTCCGAAATCGCCAGGCTGCGGGATCAGGAGCTCGTGTTCGCGAGCCAGACCGCGACCGGGTTCGACGTCGTGCCGATCCTGGCCCTGCATCTGCTCGGGCTGAAGGTGCGCTACGTGTTCGGCATGCGTGGCCGCGGCGAGGCGCGGCTCGCGGTCGAGCGCGGCGAGGCCTCGATCGATCACCAGACCACCCCCGCCTATCGCGCGAGCGTGGTGCCGATGGTCAATGCCGGCACCGCCGTGCCGCTGTTCTCCTACGGCGTGCTTGGCGCCGACGGCCAGATCGTGCGCGATCCGACCTTCCCGGATCTGCCGCATTTCGGCGAAGTCTACCGCGCCTTGCACGGCCGCGATCCGGAGGGACCGGCATTCGCTGCCTACACCGCGTGCGCGACGGCGGCGTTTGCGGGGCAGAAGCCGGCGGTGCTGCCGCGCGACACGCCGCCCGACATCATCGCCGCCTGGCACCGCACCATAGCCGCCGTTGTCGCCGACCCGGACCTGAAGGCACGCGGCGAGGAGGTGCTCGGCGACTACGCACAGGCCGTCGGCGCGGATGCCGAGCGCCTGTACCGCGTCGCCACCACGATCTCGCCGGAAGCGCGGGCGTGGGTGCGCGACTATCTGACCGCCAACTTCAACGTCCGCTTCTGAAGGACCGAGCCACACCGGCCGGGCGCTGTCGGGGGCGGCGGCCATGCAGAGGATGATCGCCCCATGACCGCCGCGCTCCTCGACGCGCTGCTCGGCCTGCTCACCGTCGACCATTTCGCCTTCCTGATGCTGGGCGTCTGCCTCGGCCTAGTCATCGGCGTGCTGCCGGGGCTCGGCGGGATCGCCGGGCTGTCGCTGCTGCTGCCGTTCCTTTACGGTATGGACCAGACCTCGGCGCTGGCGATGCTGATCGGTCTGGTCGCGATCATTCCGACGTCCGATACGTTCACCTCCGTGCTGATGGGCATTCCCGGCTCGTCGGCCTCGCAGGCAACCGTGCTGGACGGATTCCCCCTTGCGAAGCAGGGCGAGGCCGCGCGCGCGCTTTCGGCGGCGTTTTTCGCCTCGCTGATCGGCGGGTTGTTCGGCGCGCTCGTGTTGACGCTGTTCGTGCTGATCGCGCGGCCGCTGATCCTGGCCTTCGGCTCTGCCGAGCTGTTCATGCTGACGCTGTTCGGGCTCTCGATGGTGGGGGTGCTGTCGGGCGCGAATCTCGCCAAGGGGATCGCGGCGGCCTCGCTCGGGCTTGCCATCGGCATGGTCGGGGCCGCACCCGCGACCGGCGAGTACCGCATGGAGTTCGGCAGCCTCTACCTGATGGACGGGCTGCCGCTGGTGATCGTGGCGCTGGGCATCTTCGCGTTGCCCGAGATCGTCGATCTCTTGCGCGGCGGCGCGTCGATCGCCGAGCGCGCGGCGCTCGGCAGCGGCTGGTTCAAGGGCATCGCCGACACCTGGCGGCACAAATGGCTCTCGCTGCGCTGCGCCGGGCTCGGTGCGATCGTCGGCGCGATCCCGGGCCTCGGCGGCGGCGTGGTGGACTGGATCGCCTATGGCCACGTGGTCCAGACCACCAAGGATCGTGGCAATTTCGGCAAGGGAGACATCCGCGGCGTGATCGCGCCCGAGAGCGCGAACAACGCCAAGGAGGGCGGGGCGCTCCTGCCGACGCTGCTGTTCGGCATCCCCGGTTCGGGGTCGATGGCGATCTTCCTCGCCGGAATGATCCTGCTCGGGTTGCAGCCCGGGCCGGCGATGGCGGATCGCAATCTCGACGTCACCTACACGATCATCTGGTCGCTGGCACTCTCGAACGTGCTCGGCACCGGGCTTTGCATCGCGCTGGCCCCCGGGATCGCGCATCTGACCACGCTGCGCTACGCGCTGATCGCGCCTTTCATGTTCATGGTGATCAGCTTCGCCTCGTTCCAGGCCACGCGCAGCTTCAACGACATGGTGACGCTGCTGGTGGTGGGTGTGCTCGGGACCCTGATGCGCCGCTTCGGCTGGTCGCGCCCCGCCTTCCTGATCGGCTTCGTGCTCGCTCCGCTGGCCGAGCGCTATCTGTACCAGGCGGTACAGTTCGCCGGTTGGTCGTTCCTGACCCGGCCGATCGTCCTGATCATCCTTGCGCTCACCGTGGCTTCGTTGTGGGCCGGGTTGCGGCGCCGGCCGGCTGGCGCGGCGGTCAACACCGAGGGAGTCGGCGGTGCTGCGACGCGCATGCTGCCGCAGATCCTGTTCAGCATCGCGATCGCCGGCCTGTTCGCCTTCACCTTCATCGAAGGACTGGGCGTTTCGTTCCTGGCGCAGATCTTCCCGGTGGCCGTGGGCGTGGTCGGCGGCGGGGCGACGCTGCTCGTGCTTGTGCAGCAGATGCGCGGGCCGAAGGAGGCGGGGACGGCGAATTTCGATACCGAGGCGAGCGTATCGGATTTCGGGCCGTGGCCGTATCTCGCCTGGTTCGCCGCCCTGATCGGGTTGACTGGGCTGATCGGCTTCTTCGCTGCGCTCGTGATCTTCTTCGTCACCTTCCTGCGCGTGGTGGCGCGCTCGTCCTGGGTGCAGACCGCCGTGCTCACGGCGGCGGCTGCTCTGTTCATCCTTACACTCGCGAAGGCGCTGAACCTCGTCTTCCCGGGTGGTCTGCTCCAGGATACGTACGATCTTCCCTGGCCGTTCCGCTGAGGATTGCATGGACGATCTCGTCGCAATTCCCTGCCTGTTCATGCGGGGCGGGACCTCGCGCGGGCCGTATTTCCGCCTCGCCGACCTGCCCGCTGACACCGCCACGCGCGACCGCGTGCTGCTTGCGGCGATGGGCTCGCCCGATCCGCGCCAGATCGACGGGCTCGGCGGTGCCGATACGCTGACCAGCAAGGTGGCGATGGTCTCACCCTCGTCGCGGCCGGGCGTCGATGTCGATTACCTGTTCGCCCAGGTCTCGGTGGAGAAGGCGCTGGTCGACACCAACCCGTCCTGCGGCAACATGCTCGCCGGCGTCGGTCCCTTCGCGATCGAGCGCGGCATGGTGAATGCCGAAGACGGTTTGACCCGCGTGATGGTCTACAACGTCAACACCGAGAGCCGGATCGAGGCGATCATCCAGACGCCGGGCGGGCGGGTACGCTACACCGGCGACGTCGCGATCGACGGCGTGCCGGGCACGGCGGCGCCGGTGCGGCTCAACTTCGCCGACATCGTCGGCTCCAAGACCGCGGGCCTGCTGCCGACCGGCAAGCCGCAGGAACTGATCGACGGCGTGCCGGCGACCCTGATCGATGTCGCGATGCCGATGGTGATCTTCCGCGCGTCCGATCTCGGCAAGACCGGCTACGAGACGCCGCAGGAGCTCGACGCGGATCGGCACTTCTTCGCGCGGCTGGAAGCGCTGCGGCGCGAGGCCGGGCAGCGCATGGGGCTCGGCGACGTGTCCGACAAGGTGATCCCGAAGGCGGCAATCCTGGCGCCACCGCGGCACGGGGGGGCGGTGACCTCGCGCTACTTCGTCCCCCACAAGACCCATGCCGCGCATGCGGTCACGGGTGCGATCTGCGTCTCCACCTGCGCGGTGATGGAGGGCTCGGTCGCCGACGGGATCGCACTGCGTCCGCCGGGCGATGATCGTCTCGTCGTGGTCGAGCACCCCTCCGGTGTGTTCGAGGTGGCGCTGGCCACGCGCGGCCAGGGGGCGGCGATGGACGTGGTCGGCGGCGGCGTGATCCGCACCGCACGCAAGATCATGGATGGCCAGGTGTTCGTGCCGGCGAAGGTGTTCGCCGGGTAGTCGTCAGAACGGCGCTGCCAGACCCGTCTTCTCGGCCTCCGCGCGCAGCGCCGCGACCAGTTCCGGCCCGAGCGGGATGCCGTCGCGCAGGGTATCGCGCATCCGCCGCGCCTCGCGCTCCCCGGGGATCAGGATCTCGTCGACGTCTGCGGCGCGCGGCTGGCGCTTCACCTCGCGGATCAGGTGGTCCATGCGCGCACGGAACATCTCGATCGGCATCAGCCGCGCCGGGTCGATCGCGAGCAGCAGGTGCCCCGTACCCTGCGGCCGGTCGAAATCCATATGCGGATTGCCGACCTGACCGGCAAAGGCGGCTCCTGTCAGCACGCCGCCGAGAATGTCCATCAGGAACGACAGGCTTGCCCCCTTCACGCCGCCGAAGGCGAGCATCGAGCCGCCGGCGAGGAACGCGTCCGGATCGGTGGTCGGGCGGCCCTCGGCATCGAGCGCGAGGCCTTCGGGAATGCGCTCGCCCTTGCTCTTGGCGACAAAGACGTTGCCCCGCGCGAGCACCGTCATCGCCATGTCGAGCAGGAACGGCTCCTCCTCGCCCGCCGGCACGCCATAGGCCATGGGCGAGGTGCCGAAGAACGGTGCGCGCCCGCCCCACGGCGGCAGTGCGGGCGAGGCATTGGTGTAGACGATGCCGATCATGCCGGCGGCGACCGCCTGCATCGGGTAGCACGCCGCCATGCCGAAATGGGTCGAGCGGCGCACCGCCGCCATGCCGATGCCCGTTTCGCGCGCGATCGCGATCGCCTCGTCCATCGCGCGGGTGGCGACGATCATGCCGAAGCCGTTGCCGCCGTCGATCGCCGCCATCGCCGGCGCCACGCGCTCGACCACGATCGCCGGGTTCGGCTCGAACAGGCCGAGCCGCAGCCGCTTCAGATAGGTCGCGACGCGGAACACCCCGTGCGTGGAGACGCCGCGCAGGTCGGCCAGAACCAGGCACTCGGCGATGCGTTCGGCGGATGCCTGCGGCACCCCCTCGGCGGCGAACAGCGCGGCGGTGAAGCGTTGCAGGGTCTCGGCGGGTATCCGGATCGGCTCGCTCATGCCCACGCCCTTCCGCGCATGATCCGGCCGAGCTCGCTCGTCTCGTCGCGGACCAAGTCGAGGATATCGAAATGGTGCCGGCCGGGCACCACCAGCACGCCGGGATCGCCGCCATGCCGGCGCAGGTGCTGAGCGTACCGGAACGACTGGTCGATCCAGTGTCACGGCTCACGCCCGCCGGCGACGATCCAGGCCTGGCAGAGGAGACGCGGCGCAATGCGCTCGAAGTCGTGCCGCGCGGCGAGCTCCGGTGTGAGGCGGATGTCGGCGTTCACGCTGGTGCCGATCGCCGGTACGGGATCGAAGATGCCGCTGATCATCACCGCGCGGCCGACGACATCGGCGGGCAGGCCGCGCGCGGGCCAGTCCTCGGCGAGCGCGGCGGCGGTGAGATGCGCGCCGGCGGAGTGACCCGACACGGTCAGCCGTGACGGGTCGCCGCCGTATCGTGCGATAAGGCGATGCGTCCAGGCGACCGCATCGCGCGCGGCGGCGACCACATCGTCGAGTGTCACGGCCGGGCAGAGCGGGTAGTTGGCGATCACCGCGAGGCTCCCGCTCGCGACCAGCGCCTCGGCGACGAAGGCGAAGTTCGCCTTGTCCTGCGCACGCCAGTAGCCGCCATGGAAGAACAGATGCACGGGCGCATGCGACACGCCCGGCACCGGATAGATGTCGAGATTGCGAAGCGCCCCCTCGGCATAGGCGACGTCGCGTATGGCGGTCAGACGCAAAGCCGCTGCCGCGCTCCACGCCTGGTGCCGCGCCTGGCAGGCGGCGAAGTCGGCCACCGCGGCGCGCGGATTGTACTGCGCCTCGTGTTCCTCCGGCGCCAATCCGTGCCAGAGCCTCGCTGTGTCGGGCATCACGGATCCTTCAGTGCGGCAGGGTGATGATCGTATCGAAGAACTGGCGGTAGCCGACCGCGCGCGGCTTGGCAGCGTCCTCCGGCGAGGCGGCACGGAAGGTCGGCCGGCCGAGCAGATCGGGATCGAGCACCATGCAGCGGACGAACGCGCTCGCCGGGGCGATGTTGTGTCCGACCACGGGCTCCAGGCCGGACTCGAACCACGCCTCGCCCGCATCAATGCGGCGATGCGTCTCGCCGATCTCGGCGAACAGCCGGCCGGCGAGCAGGCGGCGGATGCCCGGCCCGGCGTGGCCGTGGCGCGGGGTCACGGCGCCCGGCGGGAAGTCCACGCGATCGGCGCGCAGCAGCATGGGCGCGTTCGGATCGCGTGGCAGCCTCACGTGCAGCACCGTGCGCTGAGGGGCGGGTGCCGCCGGATCGCGCGTGACCTCGTAGCCCCAGACAACACCATCGCCCGTCAGCGTGGCTGCGCCGACGATCAGGGTACAGTCGTCCTCAGTCAGGATCGTCTCGGTACCGTCATGCGCAATGACAGCCCGGCCACGCCGCATGTAGAGGGCGCGTGCGGCCGGCTTCAGGTCGAGGCACTGGCCGGGCGTGATCACGTCCTCGGTCGCGGCAAACGCGATCGTCATGCGTCAGTCCCCTCCAAGCCGGTCACGCAGCGCGCGCCCGAGCACCGTCACGGCGACGGCCGAGGCCAGCAGGAACAGGCCCGGCCAGAACGACAGCCACCACGCGACGAGGATGAAGTTCTTGCCCTGCTCGAGTGTCGCACCCCAATCGGGCGTCGGTGGCGCGACCCCGAGGCCGAGAAAGCCCAGTGCTGCCTGGATCTGGAGTGCCAGCGGGAACAGGATCACGTATTGCAGCACCACCAGTGGCAGCACGTTCGGCAGCACCTGGCGCAGCAGGATGTTCCATTCCGGAAATCCGAGCGCACGCGCCGCCTCGACATAGGTGCGCGCGGCCTCGGACAAGGCCCCCGAGCGCGCGATGCGGAAGAAGGTCGGCAGATACACGACGGCGAGCGCCAGCACGAGATTGCCCGCTCCCTGGCCGAGCACGCCGGTGATCACGACGCCGGCGATGATGGGCGGGAAGGTCAGGATCATGTCGGCGAACCGTCCCGCAGCGAGATCGAACCAGCCGCCGGCGTAGCCCGCCACGACGCCAAGTCCGCCGCCGATCAGCGCCGAGAGCAGCAGCGACCCGGCGACCAGTCCAAGCGTCACACGCGTGCCGTGGATGATGCGCGCGAACACGTCGCGGCCGACATCGTCGGTGCCGAACAGATGCTGGGCCGACGGTGCCTGAAGCGCGCGTGACGGATCGACATCGTAGGGCGACTGCACCGCGACCAGCCCAGGTACCACGATCAGCACCGCGAAGGCCGCGAGCAGGAGCAGGCTCAGCGCGAGCCCCGGCGTAAGCCGCGTGCCGGCGATTGCAGGTGCGGCGATCACGGCCGGAGCCTCGGGTCGATCACCGCATAGAGCAGATCAACCAGCAGGTTGATGCCGATCGCGATCAGCACGACGAACAGCAGCGCACCTTGCACCACCGGATAGTCGCGGCCCTGCAGTCCCGAGAGAATCAGCCGGCCGAGCCCCGGCAGCGAGAACAACGACTCGATCACCACCACCCCGCCCAGGATCTGCACCAGGATCAGCCCCATGAAGGTGGTGAGCGGGATCAGCACGTTGCGCAGCGCATGCTTGAAGTAGATCTCGCGTGGCGTCAGTCCCTTGGCGATCGCGGTGCGGATATGCTCGCGCCGCAGCTCCGTCACCATCAGCCCGCGCACGAACTGGCTGTAGGCGGCGGCCTGGAGGATCGCCAGGCTGATCACCGGCAGCAGCATGATCGCGAGGTTCTCGCCGGGATCGTCGGCGAAGTCGCGATAGATGAAGGGGGGCGACCAGCCGAGGAAGGCCGAAGCACCGACCAGCAGCATCAGCCCGACCCAGAACACGGGCGCGGAGAGCCCGAGCAGGTTGAAGGTCTGGATCGCGGTGTCGAGCCGCGTGCCCTCGCGGATGCCGGCGAGCATCCCCAGCGGCACGCCGATCAGCGTCGAGACCGCGAGGGTGAACAGCGCGAGCTGAAGCGTCACGCCGAACGCCTCGGCGATCATCGCCGTGACCGCGCGCCCCTGGTACCAGGACCGGCCGAGATCGCCGGTCAGCGTGCGGCCGAGCCAGTCCAGGAACTGCGCGTGCATCGGCCGGTCGAGACCGAAGAACGCGCGCAGCGCCGCCTCCGCCGAGCGGTCGGTGCCGGACTGGCCGAGCATCTGGCCG
Source organism: uncultured Elioraea sp. (assembly GCA_937995555.1). Classification (GTDB taxonomy): domain Bacteria; phylum Pseudomonadota; class Alphaproteobacteria; order Acetobacterales; family Acetobacteraceae; genus Elioraea. The sequence continues at coordinate 10,300 of CALKJX010000197.1, read as the reverse complement.
ACGATGTCGCCCGGTACCGCGCGCATCAGCAGGAAGACCGCCAGCGCCGAGAGGAACGCGGCCGCGGCGGCCGAACCCAGCCGCCGCGCGAGCATCACCGCCATGGGGCGTCGCGTGTCAGGACGCGGCCCAGGCCTTGGCGAGCCCGAAATACCAGCCCGTGCCGTGCTGCCGATAGTTGCGCAACCGGGTCGTGTTGACCGTCAGCAGATCCGCCGAGAACAGCATGATGGTCGGCACCTCCTCGGCGAGCAGCATCTGGAACTCGGTGTAGATGCGCTTGCGCTCGGCCGGGTCGGAGACTTCCTGGCCGCGATCGAGCAGCGCGCTCGCCTTCTCGTTGTTCCAGTTGCGGAAATCCGCGCCCTGGGGTGCGGCGCGGAAGTGGCGATAGAACAGCAGGCTCGGGTCCGGTGTGGTGCCCCAGTCGTTGAAGGTGAAGCCCATCTCGCGGGCGCGGAAGTTGCGGATCCAGACGCCGAGCTCGACGCGCCTGATGTTGGCGCGGATGCCCACGCGGCGAAGCTGTTCGGCGATGGTCAGCGCCGCGGGATCCATCCAGTCATAGCCGATAATCGTGGTCAGATCGATCTCGAACCCGTCCGGATACCCCGCTTCCGCGAGCAGGCGCCTGGCCCGATCGAGATCGACCCGCTGGTTCGGCAGCCGGTCGAGCGGCACGCCCCAGGTCTCCTGCATGCCGGCGACCATGGTGCCGATTACCGTCCCGTAGCCGGCAATCGACGCGTCCATCACCGTCTTCTTGTCGATCGAGAGCGCGATCGCGCGCCGCACCCGCGCGTCCTTGAGCGGACCGTAGTTGCAGTCGAGATCGAGCGAGCGCTGTCCGAGCGAAGGCCAGCGCTTCACCTCCAGTCCGGCCACGCGCTCCAGCGGCTGGGTGTCCTGCGGGCGCGAGAACACCGCGAGATCGATGCGCCGTGCCTGCAACGCCACCGCCATGGCCGCGCTGTTGGGCATCACCGCGAAGGTGATCTCGTCGAGATAGGGCTGGCCCGATTGCCAGTAATCCGCGAAGCGCTCCATCACAATCGCCGAGTTCGGCCGGAAGCTGCGCAGCCTGAAGGGGCCGGTGCCGACCGAGACCTCGTTCATGCGCGTACCCGAATTCGGATCGTTGAAGAACCCGGACGGAACGACCGCGCCATACTTGTTGGTCAGCGTCATCGGCAGCGCCGCGTTCGGACGCGACAGGCGGAACACGACGGTGGACGGGTTAGGCGCCTCGATCGCCGCGACCGAGGAGAGGTCGCCCGCACCCGGCGAACCGTTTCGCGGATCGCGCAGGAAGTCGTAGCTGTACTTCACGTCAGCCGAGGTCATGGTCGCACCGGTGTGGAACTTCACGCCCTCGCGCAGGGGGAAGGTCCAGGCGAGCCCGTCGGACGAGACCTCCGCGCCACGCGCGAGCAGCGGTCGCGCGACACCGGACTGATCCTCGAAGAACAGGCCCTGGTACATGAGCACCGAGACGCGGATGCGCGCATCCGCCGCCTGGCGGAACGGATCAAGTGCGGGCGGCTCGACCAGCGAACCGACGGTCACGCGCCCGCCGCGCCGGGCCTGCGGATCGGCCGGGCCGTAAAGCAGATCATCGTTCGCGTGCGCCAGCCGCGGCAGCGCGGCGATGGCGAGGCCGGCGAGCAGTGTCTCGCGTCGACCGATCGTGAACCCTGTCATCGCGTTCCTCCTTCGTGCGTTGCTCAGGCCGCGTCGATCGCGGCGACGAATTCGATCTCCACCGGCACGTCGCGCGGCAGTTCCGCGACGCCGACGGCCGAACGGGCGTGGCGCCCGCGCTCGCCGAAGATCTCGACCAGCAGCGTCGAGGCCGCGTCGATCACCGCGGGCTGCGCGTTGAAGCCTGGGGCGGAGGCGACGAAGCCGACCACCTTGACGATCCGCCGCACCCGGTCGAGCGAGCCGATCGCCTCGGCCAGCACGGCAAGCCCGTTGAGGACGCAGTCGCGCGCGCAATCCTTTGCGAGCGCGGGATCGACCGCACCCCCGACCTTGCCCGCGGCGCGCAACCCCTCGCCCGCCCAGGGGAGCTGCCCCGATACCCAGGCGAGTCCGTTCTCGACCACCACCGGCACATAGGCGAAGGCCGGTGCGCGCGGCGGCGGCAGGACGAGACCGAGATGGCGCAGTCGTTCGGCGATGCTCACACGTTCCCCTCACCTCACGCGGGCCTCAGCGTTGCGCGATTGGCCGCGCGCCGCAACGGTCCGTCAGAGCGCAAGATCGTCACGGACGCAGGCCTTGGCGTGGCCGGGCGCGACCTCACTGAGCGCCGGCACGGCCGCGGCGCAGGCGGCCAGCGCGAAGGGGCAGCGGGTACGGAACACGCAGCCCGAGGGCGGATCGGCGGGGCTCGGGATCTCGCCGGCGAGCGGCGGCAGGCGGCGCGCCAGTCCGCGTCCCGGCGCGGCCGAGAGCAGAGCGGCGGTGTAGGGGTGGCGCGGCGCGGTGAAGATCGCGCGCACCGGCCCGACCTCCATCACGCGGCCGAGATAGAGCACCATGACCCGATCGGCCATCGCCTCGACCACCGAGAGGTCGTGCGAGATGAACAGCATCGCCAGCCGGTGTTCCTCGCGCAGCGCGCGCAAGAGCGTCAGGATGCCGGCCTGCACCGAGACATCGAGCGCCGATACCGGCTCGTCGGCCACCAGCAGCCTGGGTTCGACGGCGAGCGCGCGCGCGATCGCGATGCGCTGGCGCTGCCCGCCCGAGAAGCTGCGCGGCAGGCGCGCGTAATCGTCGCCCGACAGCCCGACGTGTTCGAGCAACGCCCGGGCGCGGCCCCGCCCGCCGTCGCGCCCCGCCAGCCCATGCAGGCGCAGAACCTCCGCGATCGCCTCGCCGACGGAGCGGCGGGGATTGAGCGAGGCGTAGGGGTCCTGGAACACCATCTGCATGCGCCGCCGCAACGGACGCAGCGCATCGCGCGAGAGCGTCGTGATGTCCTGGCCCTCGAAGACGATCCGCCCGGCGGTCGGATCGATGAGGCGCAGCACCAACCGACCGAGCGTCGACTTGCCCGAGCCCGACTCGCCGACCAGGCCGAGCACCTCGCCCGGCAGGACGGACAGATCGACGTCCTCGACCGCGTGTACGGTGCCACGCCGCGCGAGGCCCCGGCGCGGCAGCGGGAACCGCTTCACCAGCCCCTCGGCCTGCAGCAGCGGTACGCTCACGCGACCTCCGCGGCGCGGCGGCAGCGCGAGAGGCGATCGGTGTCGAGGGCACGCAACGGGATCGCCGCGTCCCGGCAGGCCGGCTCCACCATCACGCAACGCGCGGCGAATCGGCAGCCCGCACCGTTTGCACCGGGACGTGGCGGAGCGCCCGGAATCGCGCTGATGCGGATCGTATCGGCCCCACCCTCGGCGTAGTCGCGCGTGGGCCGGCAGGCGAGCAGGGCGCGCGTATAGGGATGGCGCGGCGCGGCCAGCACCACCGCGGCGGGTCCGGCCTCCACCACCTGGCCCGCGTACATCACGACCACGCGGTCCGCGATCTCGCCCACGAGTTCGAGATCATGCGTGATGAACATCAGCCCCATGCCGCGAGCCTGCTGGATGTCCTTCAGCAGCCGGACGATCTGCGCCTGGATCGTGACGTCCAGCGCGGTGGTCGGTTCGTCGGCGATCAGCAGGCGCGGGTCGCAGGCGATCGCCATCGCGATCATCGCGCGCTGGCGCATCCCGCCCGAGAGCTGGTGCGGATAGGCCTTCAGCCTCGCCTGGGGATCGGCGATGCCGACGCGGCCGAGCAGGCTCGCCGCCTCGGCGAGCGCCTCCGCCCGCCCGAGCCCGCGGTGCCGGCGCAAGACCTCGGCGATCTGCTCGCCGATCGTGAACACCGGATTGAGGCTCGCGGAGGGATCCTGGAACACGATCGCGATCTCGCCGCCGCGGATCGTGCGCATCGCCGTCTCGTCGAGATGCAGCAGATCGACCGCGCCGGTCGCGCGCGCGAAGCGCACGGTGCCGTCCGTCGTCACGCGATCGCCACGCCCGAACAGCCTGAGCACCGAGAGCGCGGTCACCGACTTGCCGGAGCCGCTCTCGCCCACGACCGCGACGGTCTCGCCCGGCGCCACCGACAGGCTGACGCCGTCGACCGCCTGGACAACGCCCTGGGCGGTGTGGAACGCGACGCGCAGATCCTCGATCGCGAGCAGCGCGTCGGCCATGGCGCGTCAGTCGACGGTGAAGCGCTTCAGCGCCTCCGGGCTCAACGTCACGCCGAGGCCCGGCCCGGTCGGCACGTGCAGGTGGCCGTTCTCGAAACGCAGCGGTTCGAGAAACAGCTCGTCGCGCAGCGGATTGGCGCCGACATCGTACTCGACGAGGGTGGGATACGGCACGTTCGTCCCGTGCGGATAGGTGGGCAACGAGGCGACCCAGTGCACCGCCGCCGCGAGCCCCACGCCGGTGCCCCAGCAATGCGGCGAGACGCGCAGATGCTCCGCGCCGGCCAGGATCCCGATCGTGCGCGCGACATCCAATCCGCCGCAGAGCGCCAGATCGGGTTGCAGGATCGCGGCGAGCCGCCCGTCGATCAGGCGGCGGAAGTCGAACAGCGTGTAGAGCGCCTCGCCGGTCGCGACTGCGATCGGCGCGCGGCGGGCAAGCTCGCCATAGCCGTTCCAGTCCTGCGGTGCGAGCGGCTCCTCGACCCAGTGCACATCGGCATCCGCCATCCGCCGCATGCTCTCGAGCGCCGCATCGACCGTGTAGTTGCCGTTCACGTCCACCGTCAGCAGCGCGGTATCGCCGATGATCCGGCGGGCGAGCCGGGCGCGCACCGCATCCTCGTCGGGGCGGCGGCCGAGCTTGATCTTGAAGGCGGGGAAGCCGGCATCCGTATGCGGTTCGAGCTGGCGCGCCAGTGCAGCGAGGTGATCCTCTTCCTCGGTGAAGTAGCCGCCCGAGCAGTAGACCGGCACCCGGTCACGCTGCCGACCGCCGATCAGATCGCAGACCGGCACGCCGAACAGCTTGCCCATCGCATCGTGCGCGGCGATGTCGATCCCGGACAGCGCCGCGATCATCTGGTTCTGCGCCCCGAAATGGTAGTGCCTGGCGAAGATGCCCTGCGCGACCGCGCGCGTGCCGAACAGCGATGCGCCGATGAAGTAGGGGCGGATCAGATCGAGATAGGCGCGCGCGACCGCGCTCGGCCCCCAGGCTTCACCGATCCCCTGCACGCCGCCATCGGTCTCCAGCAGGATGATCCCGGCACTCCGAACCGCCGTCAGCCCCCGCGCCATGCCATACGCCTTGCCAGCACCGAGATGATGCTGGACGGCAATGAGCTTGATGTCGGTGATGCGCGCCATGGGCTCCGTCCTGAACGTCGCCGGGACGCTTGCAGCGGCTCCAGGGAGTGTCAAGGTGGTGCGACCCGGCATTGCCTGTCCGGCTGTTCGGCTTCATGTTTCGCGCGGGAGGAACGACGACATGGCATCGGACAGGGCGCGGCGACCGCGCCCAGGGCCGCGTGGCGCGCCGCTGGATGCGGCGGCGGTGGTGCAGGCGAGCGAGGCGATCGGCGACATGCCGCGCCGGCCCGATCTGCTGATCGAGGCGCTGCATGCCGTGCAGGACCGCTTCGGCTGCATCCGACATGCGCATCTGCACGCGCTCGCGCACCTGTTCAATCTGCCGCAGGTCGCGCCGTTCGAGGCCGCGACCTTCTACGCCCATTTCGATGTGATCGCGGACGACGCACCGGCACCGCCGGCGCTCACTGTCCGCGTGTGCGAAAGCCTGCCTTGCGCCATGGCCGGCGCGGCGGGGCTGCGCGATACCCTGCGCGCCGCCGTGCCAGAGGCCCGTGTGATCGCCGCACCGTGCATGGGTGCCTGCCATCGCGCGCCGGCCTGCGCGGTCGGCCGCACCTTGATCGAGGAAGCGAACATCAACGCTGTTCAGCGCGCGGTGACGGCGCCGCCGCAGCCTTGCGAGCCGCCACGGCTCGACGCCTACCGTGCGCGCGGTGGCTACGCGGCGCTTGCGTCCGCGCCGGAGCCGGAGGGCCTGACGACGCTCGTCGAGCAGGCCGGGCTGCGCGGTCTCGGCGGCGCCGGGTTTCCGGCTGCGCGCAAGTGGCGGCTTACGCGTGCCCATCCGGGGCCGCGGCACCTGGTGGTGAACGCGGACGAGGGCGAGCCCGGCACCTTCAAGGATCGCTGGTGCCTCGAGGCCGAGCCGCATCGTGTGCTGGAGGGCATGTTGCTCGCCGCGCGGGCGGTCGAGGCGGGGACATGCTGGATCTATCTGCGCGACGAGTACCACCACCTGCTCGCGCCGCTGCGCCGCGCGATCGATGACGTGCGGGCTGCCGGACTGTTCCGCGGCGACATCCATCTGCGCCGCGGCGCCGGCGCCTACATCTGCGGCGAGGAGACGGCGCTGCTCGAGAGCATCGAGGGGCGCCGCGGCTATCCGCGCAACAAGCCACCCTTTCCGGGCGAGCACGGGTTGTTCGGCCGCCCGACCCTGATCCACAACGTCGAGACGCTGTGGTGGCTGCCCGAGATCGTCACGCACGGGCCGGAGACCTTCGCGTCACAGGGACGCCACGGCCGGAAGGGGCGACGGCTGATGTCGGTCTCGGGGCGCGTGCGCGATCCCGGCGTGAAGGACGCACCCGCCGGCATCACCGCGCGCGAGCTGATCGAGGAGTTCTGCGGCGGCATGGCACAGGGCCACCGCTTCACGGCCTACCTGCCGGGCGGTGCCTCGGGTGGTATCCTGCCGGCATCGATGGCCGATCTGCCGCTCGATTTCGGTGTCCTCGAACAGCACGGCTGCTTCGTCGGCTCCGGTGCCGTGATCGTGCTCTCGGACCGCGACGATCCCGCCGAAACGGCGCGCAACCTTGTTCGGTTCTTCCGCTCCGAGTCCTGCGGCCAGTGTACGCCCTGCCGCGTCGGTACCGCGAAGGCAGCCGCTCTGTTGGATGCTCCGGTATGGGACCGCGCGCTGCTCGAAGAGCTCGCGGCGGCGATGGCGGATGGCTCGATCTGCGGGCTCGGCCGGGCGGCGATGAACCCGGTGCTGTCGATCCTCCGCCACATGCCGGAGGTGGTGCGATGAGCATCACCTTCACGCTCGATGGCGCAACCGTGGAGGCGCGCGGGGGCGAGACGATCTGGCAGGTCGCGCAGCGCCTGGGCATGCAGATTCCCCATCTCTGCCATCTCGACCGGCCGGGCTATCGGCCCGACGGCAACTGCCGCGCCTGCATGGTCGAGATCGAGGGCGAGCGTGTGCTCGCGGCCTCGTGCATCCGCAAGCCGGCGCAGGACATGGTGGTCTGGACCGCGAACGAGCGCGTGCGGCGCACACGCCGGATGGTCTTCGAGCTGCTGCTGGCGGACCACGCGCCGCGCGATACGACCGGCCCGTTCGCGCGCTTCGCCGCCCAACTCGGTGTCACGTCGAGCCGGTTTCCCCGGACGGCGGAGTCGCCGGCACCCGACGCGACCCATCCGGCGATGCTGGTGCAGCTCGATGCCTGCATCGCCTGTGGCCTTTGCGAGCGCGCCTGCCGCGAGGTGCAGCACAACGATGTCATCGGCCTCGCCCATCGCGGGGAGGGCGTGCGGGTGGTGTTCGACGCCGCCCGGCCGATGGGCGACAGCACCTGTGTGGCCTGCGGCGAATGCGTGCAGGCCTGCCCGACCGGCGCGTTGCTGCCTGCCTCGGTCGTGCGCGAGGGCGTGCGCGCGGTGATGCCGGATCGCGTGGTGCCATCCGTCTGCCCCTACTGCGGCGTCGGCTGCCAGGTGGACTTCCACGTCAAGGACGACCGTATTGTCGAGGTCACGGGTCGCAATGGGCCGGCCAATCTCGGCCGGCTCTGCGTCAAGGGACGGTTCGGTTTCGACTACGTGCGCCACCCCGATCGGCTGACCGTGCCGCTGGTGCGCATCGACGGCGCGGCGAAGGAGGCGGCGGATGCGGAGAACCCCGCAGCCGCGCGCGCGAAGTTCCGCGAGGCGAGCTGGGAGGAGGCGCTGGAGCGCGCCGCTGCAGGGCTGCGACGGGTGCGCGATGGCGCCGGTTCGAGCGCACTGGCCGGCTTCGGCAGCGCGAAGGGCTCGAACGAGGAGGCCTATCTGTTCCAGAAGCTCGTGCGCACCGGCTTCGGCACCAACAACGTCGATCACTGCACGCGCCTGTGCCACGCAGCCTCGGTCGCGGCGCTGCTGGAAGGGATCGGCAGCGCCGCCGTTACGGCACCCTTCACCGCGGCGAAGGACGCCGACTTCATCCTGGTGATCGGCGCCAACCCGGCCGAGAACCATCCCGTCGCGGCGACCTTCCTCAAGGACGCGGCCAAGCGGGGCGCGACGCTCGTGGTCGCCGATCCGCGCGGCACCCCGCTCGATGCCCATGCGCAGCACGTCCTGCGATTCGCGCCGGGGGCGGACGTTGCGCTGTTGAACGCCCTGCTCAATGTCGTCGTCACCGAGGAGTTGTACGACCGGCAATACGTCGTCGCGCACACCGAGGGCTTCGCGGCACTCACCGAGCACGTGCGGACCTACACGCCGGAGGCCATGGAGCCCGTCTGCGGCGTGCCGGCGGAGACGATTCGCACCGTCGCGCGCGCCTATGCGCAGGCGCGTGCAGCACTGATCCTCTGGGGCATGGGGATCAGCCAGTCGGTGCACGGCACGGACAACGCCCGCGCGCTGATCGCGCTCGCGCTGATCTGCGGCCAGGTCGGCCGACCGGGGACGGGCCTGCACCCGCTGCGCGGTCAGAACAACGTCCAGGGCGCGTCGGACGCAGGGCTCATCCCCATGATGCTGCCCGATTATCGGCGCGTGACCGACGCAGAGGCGCGCAGGCACGCGGAGGCGGTCTGGGGCGCGACCATTGATCGCGACCCCGGACTTACGGTCGTCGAGATCATCGACGCGGCCTCCGACGGGCGCATTCGCGCTATGTACATCATGGGCGAGAACCCAGCGATGAGCGACCCGGACGCGGCGCACGCACGGCAAGCGCTCGCCCGGCTCGGCCATCTCGTCGTGCAGGACCTGTTCCTGACCGAGACCGCGGCACTCGCCGACGTCGTGCTGCCGGCGAGCGCCTGGCCCGAGAAGACCGGCACGGTGACCAACACCAACCGCCAGGTGCAGATGGGACGCGCCGCCCTGCCATTGCCGGGCGAGGCGCGCCAGGATCTCTGGATCATCGTCGAGCTCGCGCGCCGCCTTGGCTTGCCTTGGGAGCATCGTCCGGTCGCTGCGGTGTATGCCGAGATGGCGTCGCTCATGCCCTCGCTCGGTCACATCACCTGGGATCGGATCGAGCGCGAGCACGCCGTCACCTACCCGACGCACGGCCCCGACCGTCCGGGCGAGGAGATCGTGTTCGGCGACCGTTTCCCCACACCGGACGGACGCGCCCGACTGGTGCCGGCCGGCCTCTCCGATCCGGCGGAACTTCCCGACGACGAGTATCCGTTTGTCCTGAGCACCGGCCGGCAGCTCGAGCACTGGCACACCGGCACCATGACGCGGCACACGGGCGTGCTCGACACGCTGGAGCCTGCGCCCTCGCTCAGTCTCGCGCCCGCCACGCTGCGTCGGCTCGGCGTGCAGGCCGGCGAGCGCGTGCGCGTGACGACCCGCCGCGGCGCGATCGTGCTGACGGTGCGCGTCGATGCCGGCCTGCCTGACGGGCTCGCCTTCATGCCCTTCGCCTATCGCGAGGCCGCGGCGAACCTGCTCACCCACCCGGCGCTCGATCCGATCGGCAAGATCCCGGGATTCTAGTATTGCGCCGCGCGCATCGAGCGCGCCGAGGCGATGGCCGCCGATTGACGCGGCTCAGGCGGCGCGCGGCTGCCCCGGCGTCGTGCCGAGCACGTGACGGAACGCGCGCGCGAAGTGCCACGGCGGAATACCAAGTCCTGCTGATTGGAACGTCCTGCTGATCGGAACCGATGGGACCATTCGCGGATGCCGATGGACATGATGCGCCAGGGCTGCTCGAGCAGCCTGTTCCATGCGTGGCGGCAGAGAGCGACGATGTCGTCGTGGGCGGCGAAGACGCGGTGCGCCAGCCAGTTCTCGCGCACGAACTGCCAGAGGTTCTCCATGACGTTGAGCTCCGGGCATTTCGGCGGCAGCGGCGTGATGCTGTCCGGCACCTCGACCTGATCCGAGAGGTGCCAGCCAGCCTGATCGAGCAGCAGCACGGCGTGCCGACCCGGCGTCACCATGGCCGAGACCTCGGCCGGGTGC
>CALKJX010000196.1 GCA_937995555.1 uncultured Elioraea sp. | reverse complement strand
CTGCTGGAGGTCGGAACGATCCGGCTCTCCGGACGGTCGGAGGAGCTGCTCGCCTCCGACGCGATCCGCCAATCCTATCTCGGGCTGTGAGCCGGCCAGGAGGGACCGCGTGTTCGACATCTTCCTGCTCGAGGCGGTGATCAACGGCGTGCTGCTGGGCGGCGTGCTCGCCCTGCTCGCTCTCGGGCTCAACCTGGTGTTCGGCGTGATCGACGTCGTCTGGATCTGCTACGCCGAGCTCGTGATGGTCGGCATGTACACGATATGGTGGCTGTTCGTGCATTACGGCGTGCCGTTGCCGATCGCGATCGCGGCCGCCATCGCCCTCGTCTCGCTCTGCGGCGTGGCCCTGCATCAGCTGGTGATCCGCCCGGTGCTCGGCACGCCGCCGATCAATCAGCTGCTCGTCACCGGCGGCGTGCTGTTCTTCATGCAGGCCGCCGCCACGCTCGCCTTCGGGGTCGAGTTCCGCAATCTCGGCCTGCGCATGCCGATCGTCGAGGTGAGCGAGATGTTCTTCAGCTTCGCGCGCATCCTCGCCTTCGGCACGGCGCTCGTCGGCGTTCTGGTGCTGTGGCTGTTCCTGACCCGCACCTATCTCGGCACGGCGATCCGCGCGATCAGCCAGGACCGCGAGATCATGCCGCTGATGGGCGTCAATCCACGCAAGATCTACCTGACCACCTCGGCGATCGGCGGCGGCATGGCCGGCGTGGCGGCGTCGCTGCTCGCGCTCCAGTACGACGTGCATCCGGCGATCGGCCTCTCCTTCGGGCCGATCACCTTCATGATCTGCGTGCTCGGCGGCCTCGGCAACATGGCGGGCGGCTTCGTCGCCGCCTTCGTGTTCGCACAGTTCATCTCGGTCGGCGGGTTCTACTTCCAGATCGAGTGGGGCTATGTGCTCGCCTTCGCCTTCTTCATCGTGATGATGTTCGTCAAGCCGCAGGGGCTTTTCAGCCGATGAGCGAGCCGCGCGCGATGCCGCTCGTGCCGCTGCTCGGCGTGGCCGCGCTCGCGGCCCTGCCCTTCGCCGGCCTCGGCAACTACCATCTGCACCTGCTGATCAACATCCTGATCTGGGGCTTCATCTACACCGCCTGGTCAATCATGGGCCGGTTCGGCATGGTCTCGCTCGGCCATGGCGCGTTCCTCGGCGTCGGCGCCTATGTGGTCACGCTGCTCTGGAACACGGCGGGGCTGACACCCTGGGTCGGCATTCCGATCGCGCTCGTGCTCGCCATGATGCTCGCGCTGATGATCGGCTATCCGTGCTTCCGCTTCCGCATCGTCGGCCACTACTTCGCGCTGGTCACGCTGGCGCTCGGCGAGGTGGTGCGGCTGACGATCGTCGCGCTGCGCGAGCACACCGGCGGCTCGCTCGGCATGACGGTCGAGGGCGTCGCCGGCGGCACCTCGCTCTACGCGCTGCAGTTCGGCGAGCGCGGCACGTTCTTCCACGTGGCCCTCGCGGTCTGGCTTTTCGGGCTCTGGGTGTGGCGGATCGTCGATCGCTCGATGCTCCGCTATGCGCTGGAGGCGGCGTCGGAGGACGAGGACGCCTCCGCCTCGGTCGGCGTGAACGTGACGCGCGCGAAGCTCGCGATCACCATGCTGAGTGCCGCCATGACCGCGCTCGGCGGCGCGCTCTACGCGCAGTACCAGCTCTACATCAATCCGGAGACGGTCTCGGGCATCGGTATCTCGCTGCAGATCGTGTTCGCGGTGATCGCGGGCGGGATGTATGTGCAGCTCGGCCCGACCGTGGGGGCGGTGATCACGCTGCTGCTGGCGGAGACGCTGCGCGTGACGGTCGGCCACGACGTGCACGGGCTCGACGGCACGATCTACGGCCTGCTGCTTGTGCTGTTCATCATCTACATGCCGCAGGGGATCAGCGGCTATGCGGTCGCGGCCTGGAAGCGCCGACGCGCCAGCCGTCCGCCGCAGGCCCCGACGCCGCGCGCCGCGCCGGCCCGGTAGCCCCGACCGGAGGCGGGGCCGGAACTCCGGCGGACGCGGCCAAGCGATGACGTGGCGACGGGGCATGAGGATGCCCGTGGCCGCGCTGCCGCTCCGCCCGGACATCGGCGCGCGGGCCGCCCCGCAGCGCGGCGGCCCGCGATCACCAACGGATCGCCGGGTGTACAGATGCCGTTCCAGCGGTTCGTCGATGTGTTTCAGGACCCGCTGCCGGCGGCTGGCGTGTCGAATGCGACGGTCTCGACCTGGCCGAGGTGCGGCGGCGCGTCGGAGGTGCCGCTACTTGGGCGCCGTCAGCGGCGGCGCGGCGAGCGCCTCGCGCACGCGCCGAGCGAGGTCCGACTTCCGGTACGGCTTGTCCAGCAACGGCATGTCCGGATGGCCGCGTCCTCGCGCGGCGAGCGTCTCGACGGCGTAGCCCGAAGTGAGCAGCACGCGAAGTCCGGGACGCAGACGCTGGGCGCGCGCGGCCAGCTCCCAGCCGTTCATCCCGCCCGGCATGACGATGTCGGTGAACAACAGGTCGACCGGCTCGCCGTTCTGCAGCAGGCCGAGCGCCTCCGGTCCGCTCGTCGCCGGCACGACGCGGTAGCCGAGACTCGTGAGGCTCGCGATGGCGTAGGCGCGCACGAAGGCGTCGTCCTCGACCACGAGCACCGTCTCGCGGCCCACGGGGATGAGTTCGTTCGGGCCATTGCCCTCGTCCTCCGGCGGGCGTCCCGTCTCGGTCGTTCCGGAGGCCGGAAGATAGATCCGCACGGTCGTGCCGAGCCCGGGCTCGCTGTAGATCGACACATGGCCGTTCGATTGCTTGACGAAGCCATAGACCATGCTGAGACCGAGGCCGCTGCCCCTGCCGACCTCCTTGGTGGTGAAGAACGGCTCGAACGCGCGCTCGACTACCTCGGGCGGCATGCCCTGCCCGTCATCGGTGACGGCGATCATCACATACGGTCCTGCCTTCACCTCCAGATGGGACTCTGCATAGCGCTGGTCGAGCGGGGCGTTGGCAGTGGTGATGGTGATCCGCCCGCCTCCGGGCATGGCGTCCTGCGCGTTCAGCGCGAGGTTCAACACCGCGGATTCGAGCTGCCCGGCATCGGCGATCGCGCCCCAGAGCTCCGGGTCAGGCTGCATCTGGAGCTCGACATCCTCGCGCAGAGTCCGGCGCAGCAGGGTCGCCATCGACTCCAGGAGTGCGTTGCAGTCGATCTCGGCCGGGCGCAGCATCTGCCGGCGACCGAAGGCCAGCAGGCGCCTGGTCAACTCGGCGCCGCGCTCGCCCGCGCGCTGGATCAGGTCGGCGTGGTGCCTGAGATCGGGCCGCGCCCTGAGCTTTTCCTCCAACGTCTCCGCGCTGCCGAGGATCACGGTCAGCAGATTGTTGAAGTCGTGCGCGATGCCGCCCGACAACTGGCCGACCGCCTCCATCTTCTGCGCCTGGAGCAACTGTTCTTCCATGCGCTTGCGCGCCGTGAGGTCATGGAAGATGCCGACGAAGGCGGGCTCGTCATCCTGGCGCGCCTCGCCGACCGAGAGCTGCATCGGGAAGGTCGTGCCGTCCTTGCGCTGGCCGATCACCTCTCGACTGATGCCGATGATCCGTTTCTGCCCCGTGCGATGGTAGGTGTCGATATGGCGGTCGTGGTCGTCGCGGAACGGCGGCGGCATCAGCATGCGCACGTTCTGGCCGATCACCTCCTCGGCGCTGTAGCCGAACAGCCGCTCGCAGGCCTTGTTGAACACCCGCACGGTGCCGCGCGCGTCGGTCAGGATCACGCCGTCCACCGCGGTCTCGATCACCGCGCGCAGCCGCGCTTCGGTGCCGGCATGGCGCCTCACTTCCGCATGCAGTTCGGCGATCTTGGCGCCGAGTGCCGCGAACCTAGCCGATGTCGCGTCGTGCTCGCGCAGCCGCAGGATCAGCAGCGTCTCGCCGCCCGGCGCGGGCGGGATCAGCAGGGCACCGTCGCAGCGATACGGCCGCCCCGGGCCCGCGCGCGTCGGCAGCACGAGCTTCGCCAAATACCCCTCGCGGCTGCCGGAGCAGCGGCTGAGGAACGCCGCCACCGTCGGGCTCGCCAGGGCCGCGAGGTCGTCCCCCGGCGCGACCGCGATCAGGCGTTGCGCCGCCGGGTTGAGCGCAACCACCGCGCCATCCGGCCGGACCAGCAGGGTCGGCGTGGGGTCGGCGAAGGCGATCGCACGGAACCAGGCGTCAGCCCGCGGCAGTCCGCCGGACATACTCGCGTCCCTCCGAATCGGTCGGCTTCAGATGCACCACCACCCGGCATCCCGGATGTCCGCGCGCGATCGTCTCCTGGAGCTCCACCTTGGCGTAGCCGAGATTCTCGGCGGCGATGAAGCCGAACACGTTGGAGGTCATCATGCACATCGACGTCCGCCCGATCACCTTGTCGCCGAACGGGCAGGCGCGATTGCCCAGCACGATGCGGTCCGCCGACTCCTCGATCACGTAGAAATCGCCCTGGATCCGGCGCTTGAGATCGACCAGCACGTCGCGCACCTGCGCCCGGTCGAGACGCGGGGTCGCGAGCGCGGCCTTGTACTGCCCGTCGATCAGCTCGCCGATGCCGACGCCGACCACGCTGATGTAGCCCTCGGCCTCCGCGAGCCCGACCACGTCCTCGAGGGTGCCGGCCAGTTCGCGGATCAGGGTGCGGAGGAAGACATCACGGTCGAGGGTCACCGGGACATCGGCAACGGTACGGTCGGGCATGCCGGCACAGCCTCCTCCTGCCTCGGGTTTCAGGGCGGCCTGATGATCGCCTTGTTCCATCCCACATCTTAGCCGTCCCACCGACTGGCAACGCGTAACCGCGACCCGCCTCCGCACGCGATGTCTCGCCTGGCGATACGGGCTGAACGGGGCCGGGATGGTGGGCCGGGCAGGACTTGAACCCGCAACCAAGCCGTTATGAGCGGCCCGCTCTGACCGTTGAGCTACCGGCCCCACCGGCCCCAGTGATGCGAGGCGGGGCCCGCGCGCGCAAGCCCCGCACGAGCCCTCACTCCGCCGTCAGGCGGCGGATCGCATCGCTGACCTTCGCCATCGACACCACACCCTCCAGGTGGCCGCGCGGCCCCGACAGTTCCGCGACCTCCACCTGCCGTCCCTGCGCCTTCAGCGTGGCGGCCAGGCGCCGGTTGTGCTCGATCGGGAACACCCGGTCGGAGACGCTCGGCACCACCAGCCAGCGCGCGCGGGACCGCGCGAGCGCGGCCTCCGGGTTCTCGTCCCCCTCGAGGAAGAGCCGATTGGCGCGGATGAGGTAGAGGAAGTGGTTCGCATCCGAGCTGCGGGCACGCGCGGTCGCCGCATCGTCGAGCCACCTCTCGATCGCGAACCGCCCGGTCACGGAACGCCGCGGATCCTGACCCTCGGCGGGCTGCACGCCGATCGTGTCGGCCCAGGGCCGGTCGCGCGCGTGATGGGTGACGATTCTCGACGCCTCGGCGAGACCCGCGACCGGCGCCGGCCCGCCATAGTAGTCGCCGCCCTTCCCGTTCGGATCGAGCCGGATCGGCGCGGCCCAGATGTCCAGCCAGCCGATGATCCAGGCATCCACCCGGTCGGTGCCAATCACCGGCATGGCGTGCGCGACCATGTCCGGATACGCGACCGCCCACTCGATGGTCTGGAGCGCGCCCATGGAGGCGCCGGCGACCAGCGCCAGCCGGCGCACGCCGAGATGGTCGAGCAGCGCCTTCTGCGTCTCGACGAAGTCGCGGATCGAGAACACCGGGAACGCCAAGCCCCAGGGCCGGCCGGTCGCAGGGTTCACCGTCGCGGGGCCGGTGGTGATGGTGTTCCGGTCGCCGGTGTTCAGGTTCAACGGCGTGTCGGCGCTGACCACGAAGTACCGGTCGGTGTGTCGATCGGCTTGCCGGGGCCGATGATGGCGCCCCGGTAGCCCGCCGGCTGGCCGGCGCCGTAGCGGCCGAAGGCATGCCTGTTGCCGGAGAAGAAATGCGCGATCAGCACGGCATGGTCGCCGGCGGCGTTCAGCGTCCCCGCGGTCTGGTAGACGATGCGCAGGTTCGGCTCGGCGGCGCCCGCGCGCGTTGTGAAGGACGGGATCTCGAAGCTCCGTTTCGCGACGATCAGCTCGCCCCGGGCCTGGGCGGCGACGGGCAGCGCGAGCGGCAGCAGGGCCGCGACCGCCAGCAGATAGCGCCGGAGCATGCGGTGGATCCTCCCGATGGTGATGCGGTGGCGGAATGGTGCCGCAGCGCGGGGCGGTGCCGGAAGGGCGCCGTTGGCCTCGGCGCGTCCGCGCCGCTATGGTCGCCGAGGCATCGTCAGGAGGTTCGCGTGGACATCAACCGCATCGCGATCGGCCGCAAGCCGCCGCAGGACGTGAACGTGATCGTCGAGATCCCGCAAGGCGGGGTGCCCGTGAAGTACGAGCTCGACAAGGACAGCGGCGCGCTGATGGTGGACCGCTTCCTGCACACCGCGATGTACTACCCAGGCAATTACGGCTTCATCCCGCACACGCTCGCCGAGGACGGCGATCCGATGGACGTGATGATCGTGACGCAGGCCGTGCTGGTGCCGGGCTGCATCGTGCGCTGCCGGCCGGTGGGCGTGTTGCAGATGCGTGACGAGGCCGGACCGGACGAGAAGGTACTGGCCGTGCCGGTGGACACGCTGCATCCGTTCTATTCCGGCATCCGCAGCTACACCGATCTGCCGGCCATCCTGATCGATCAGATCGCGCACTTCTTCAAGCACTACAAGGATCTGGAGAAGGGCAAGGAGGTCTCTCTCGGCGACTGGGGCGGTCCCGATGTCGCCGAGCGGCTGATCCTGGAGAGCATCCGCCGCGCCGAGGACGCGAAGGACGCGAAGCCCCATTACGCGTAGGTCAGCGCGGCACTCCAGAGTGCCAGCGTCGGCAGGCTGAGCACGGTGGTCCAGAGGCAGAGGGCGGCGGCGGCGCGGATGTCCTGCCCGCCCGCACCGGCGATCAGGAAGTAGCCGAGGCTGGTCGGGGTCGCGGCCATCAGCACGGTCGCCGCCGTCGCGCCACCCGGCAGGCCGAGCGCTGCCGCGGCGATCCAGGCAAGCGCCGGATGCAGGATCAGCTTGCCCGGCAGCGCGGCGCGCACCGGCCGGAGCGGGACGAGCGTGAGCGCGCCGCCGCCGACCGCGAGCGCCGCGCCGAGGCTGATCAGCGCCCCCGGCACCGCGCCGCCGGCGAGCATCACGGCCAGGCTCATCACCGGCGCCGCCAGCGCGATGCCGGACAGGCGCACGCTCAGCCCCGCGAGCATCGCCCACACGAGCGGCGCGCGCAGCATCGCCGCCGCCCCCGCGCGCAGGCCGCCGCGCGTCAGCAGCAGCATGTTGGCGTTCATGGTGCCGAGCACGTCGATCACCAGGATGGCGATCGCCGCGCCGGTCGCAGCCGGATCCGCGCCGAGCGGCGAGACCGCGATCGCCGGCAGGCCCATGTAGCCGACATTCGCGCTGATCGAGCCCATCGCCGCGAGCGAGCGAGCGCGGTGCGGCGTGAGTGCGGCGGCTGCGGCGGCGGTCGCCAGCATCGCCAGCGCGAACGCCGCCGGCGCCAGCAGCGCCGCCGGCGGCGGGGCGGCGGCCTCGACCACGAACCGGAAGATGAAGGCCGGGAGGGCCGCGTAGAGCACGAAGATGCGAAGCCCATTCTGCGCCGCCGGCAGGGCGAGCGGCCCGCGGGCGAGCGCGTAGCCGAGCGCGATCAGCGCGAAGAACGGGAGGAGAATCGGCAGCGGCAGCACGCGCGCAAACTACGTCCCGGGCGGCGGACGCGACAGCGGGGTGCCGCCATCCCGGCCGCGCAGATCAGGTGGCGCGCGGGGGCAGGCCCGACAGTTCCGCCACCAGCGCGCCGAGGGTGGCGCAGTCGAGCCCGCCACGGCCGCTGTTCACCAGCGCCTCCATCATCTGCGCGGCAAGGGCGGTGACAGGTGCGAACACCTCATGGTCGCGCGTCGCCGCAACCGCGAGCCGCATGTCCTTGCGCATCAGCTCGGCGCGGAACCCGGGCCGCTCCTGCCCCTCGATGATGCGCCTCGCGTGGTTCTCCAGCACGAAGGAGCGTGCGGAGCCGCCGAGCAGCGCGGTTCGCATCGTTGCGGGATCGAGCCCAGCCTTGCGGCCGAGCGCCAGCGCCTCCGCGACCGCGAGCAGCGTGGCCGAAACGAGGAGCTGATTGGCCGATTTGCACACCTGCCCCGCGCCCGAGGGACCGAGACGGGTGATGGTCCGTCCCACCGCGCGGAACACGGGGGCGGCGACGGCGAAGGCGTCCGCATCGCCGCCCACCATGCAGGTCAGCGTGCCGTCGCGCGCGCCTGCAGGGCCGCCGCTGACCGGGCTGTCGAGCAGCGCGGCACCGTGCGAGGCCTTCAGCCGCGCCGCGAACTCTGCGGCGGCGGTCGCGGCGATGGTGCTGAAAGCGATCAACACCGCGCCGCGCGCGAGGCCGCGGGCGACGCCGTCCGGCCCGAACAGCACCGCCTCGACATCCGCCGTGTCGGGCACGCAGAGGCAGACGCAGGCGGCGTCTGCGGCCGCCGCGGCGGGTGTGTCGGCCCAGCGCGCGCCGGCCTGCTCCAGGGCAGCGGCCTTGGCACGGCTCCGCGCATGGACGGTCAGCCCGAAGCCTGCGCGGCGGACGTTCGCCGCCATTGCGGCACCCATCACGCCGAGGCCGATGAACGCGATCTCCGCCGGGGGGGCGATCTCGGCCGGGCCAGCCATCCCAGTCCTCCATGCGCTTGCCGACGACGTGCCGGATCGACCGCACGGCGCGCGCAAAGTCAACCCGCAGCCCCCATCGCTACCGCCCCGGCACCAGCCCCGAGATGCCGCGCAGCCAGGCCTCGCGACGCCCCTCCCGCGTCATCTCGTAGAGCGGGTGATCGACGGACAGGCGCTGCCCGCCGTCGCGGATCAGTGGCCGGATCGTCAGGGTGCCGCGCGAGGGCGTGGGTGTCGCGAACAGGTCGAACGGGAAACGGATGTAGATCCCCTTGTCGAAGCTGCCCTCGCCGAAATCGTCGAAGCGCGCGGTGGTGAAGGTCGCGAAGCCGCCGATCTCGATCCCCGAATCGAAGCGCCGTCCGAGCTCGATCGTCGCCCCCCAGTCGCGCGCCAGATACCGCCCCGCGCGCAGCACCGCGTAGAGGTCGCGATAGGGCAGGTCCCAGTGGAGCGACACGTGCCCTGTCCAGGTCTGGTAGTTGCGGAAGCCGAAGCCCTGGTCGAAATCGCGCTGCTTGACCCAGGCGAGATCGGCGCCGACGGCAAAGCTGCGACCGACGGGGCGCCAGAGCAGCTCGCCCTGCACGCCGCCATACATCATCTCCAGATACCCGGCGGTGACGCGCGCGAACACATCGCGCTCCACCGCCCAGATCCGTTCCGCGGTCAGGCTGATCAGCGGCGTGCGCGCAGCCTCCAGGTACTGGCCGATGGCGGTGCGCACGTTCGGCAGCCGCGTGTCCGGCGGCACCGGCTGCCCGCGCAGATTGCCGGCGAGGTCGAGCCCGACCTCGCCGCCGAACGTGAACCCCGCCCCGAGCCCGATCCGCGCGCCGGCCACCGCCAGCACCTCGCCCTGCAACGGCCGGTCGGGGTCCATCAGCGACAGGATCACGCGCGGCTCGATGGTCCAGGCGAGGCGCGGGAACGCACCGGCCACCGCTTCGCCCGGAACGGGCGGCGGCAGCGGCAGCGCGGGGCGGAGATCGGCGGTGATCGCGATCTCCTCGGGGCTGGAGAGCCCGATCGCCGCCTTCCCGATCTCGTCGCGCAGCACCGCCACGCGCGCGACTTCGCTGCCGTTCGGCGCGAGCGAAACGACCACCCAGTCGATGCCCGCCGGCGCATGCTCGGCGGCGAGCCGGGCGGCGCGGCCGGCGGTCGCGCCGAGGGTGCGGAACCGGCTCGCGGCGAGAACGATCCTCAGCTCGCGCCCGACGGTCGCGAACCGCATCGGCGGCATCCCGTCAGCGCGCAGCCGCGCGATCAGCGCCGCCTGCCAGTCGGGCGCGAGATCGGGAAGCGGCGCGGGCGGCAGCGGCGGCGGGGCGAGCACGCGCGGCGGATCGGCCGGGTCCATCCAGAGGCTCGCGCGCACGAGGAGATCGCTGCCATGCACGAATGCCGCGCCGAACTCGACACCGCGCACGGGCTGCCACACGAACCCGGCATTCACCCGGCTCTTCGCGCGGCCGCGGCCGTCGCGCCGCTCGTCGCGCACGGCATCGCCGCTGAACTCGACAAGGGCCGCCAGTCCCGGGATCGGGGTCTGCCAGGCGATGCCGCCAAACAACGCGACGTCACGGCCGCGGAACCATGAGCGCGCGAGCGGCACACCACCCTGCCCGACCGCGGCGCTGCGCCGGCAGAACCGGTCCGCCGCCTCGCAGAACGGATTGGCGAGATCGCGTCCCGTGCCGAGGCGGCCCCAGCCGATGCCGAGCGAAAAGTCGAGGTCGTACCAGCGCTTGCTCGCGACCACGTACTCGCCCGAGTAGATGCCGGTGCCGAGCAGATCCTGCAGCCCGACCGCGATCGCGGGGCGCCAGTCGTTCTCCTCGACCAGGCGCAGCTTCAGGTCGAAGGCGCGGTCGGTGGTGATGCCGCGTCCGGTCGTGGCGTTCAGCCGCTCGGTGAAGCGGAAGGTCGTCTCCAGCCAGGAAAGCGCCTGGAAGTTGATCGTGTAGTTGCGCCGCTGGCGGCGCAGCGCCGCACCGGCCTCGATCGTGCCGTCGGGGCGGAAGCGCGCATCGCGCGTCTCGATCAGACCCATCCCGCCCCAGCTCGTCGCGGTCTGCGCCGACGCGGCACCGCACGCCAGCGCGAACGCAAGCGCGGCGGCGGCAGCTCTCAGCATCGCATCGGCGGGACGAGACGATCCGGCATCGAATCGCAACTATGCAGGGCCGACGCGCCCCGCGCGACCCGGTTTCGTCAGTAGTCGATGCCCCAGGACAACCCGACGCGGCCCTCGCCCTCGCCGCCGACATCCGCCTCGGCCCGCACGTTCGGCAGGACCTCGATCTGTACTGTGGCACGCGTGCTGCCATCGGCGGCGCGGCGCGCGCCGAGATACACCCCGTCGGCGAGATAACGCCCGGCCTCCACCGTCGGCCCGCCGGTCGCCTGGTCGGTCCCGACGGTGAGTCGGTCCAGCATGAGCCCCCGGCGCACGCGATCGAGGATGCCGGGCCCGGACGGGCCGACCCCCGTCAACTCGGCTGCCGCCTGGGCGAGCTGAAGCAGCTGCACCGGCGTCAGCGTCGCCTGGCTGCGGCCGAACAGCAGCCGCGCCAGCACCTCGTCCTGCGGCACCTCGGGCTCGGAACCGAGGGTGATGCGCGGGAAAGTCGCCGTGCCGCCGACACGCACCAGCGCGGTGATGTCGCCGGCCCTGGCCGCGGCCTCGAAGTCGAGCGCGGGGTCGATCCCCGCCGCGCCGTCGAAGTCGAGCGCGCCGCGGCGGAAGGCCAGCCGCTGCGCGAGGATCGCGATCTCGCCGCGGCGCAGCGCGAAGGCGCCGGTGAGATCGGGCGCGGCCGCCGTGCCGCCAAGCCGCACCGACCCGCCGAGTTCGGCATCGATGCCGCGACCGCGCACGAACACCGCGCGCGGGGCCTCGACGGCGATGTCGAGCATGATCGGCGAGTCGGCGGCGGGAGGCGGCGCGGGCGAGGCCTCGCCGGCGACGCGCACCGGCAGATCCACCACATCCGCCGGCAGGCGCTCGGGCAGCAGGATCTCGGCGCGTGCAACCTCGATCCGGCCCGTGGCGGCAAGCGCGCCGGTGTCGCCCGCCAGGCGGAGATCCGCCGAGAGCCGCACGGTGGCGCGGTCGGCGAGCGCGAGCGTCGCCTCGCGCGCGGTGAGCGTCAGGTCGAGCGGCAGCCCGGGGGCGAGCGGGCGCAGCGTGCCGCCGAGCGCGAGCGTGCCGTCGCCGGCGCGCGCGGTCAGGCCCTCGATCGCGATCGCATCGCCGCGCGCCACGAACCGCCCGCCGATCCCGGCGAGCCTGAGCCCGAGGATCGCATCGTCGATCGACGCGTCCACGAGCCGCACCTCGCCGCCGAGCGCAGGTTCGGGCAGCCCCCCTTCGGCGGTCAGCGCGACCAGAAGGCGGCCGCGCGCGCGCCGGCCGGCGGGGGTGAGGAACGGATCGGTCAGCGCGAGGTCGATCGGCCCGTCGAGCCGGGCGCGGACCGGGCCGGTGCCGTCGGCGGGCGCCTGTGCGGTCAGGTCGAGCCGCGCGACCGTGCCGGCGCGGAGCTGCGCCCGCACGTCCGCGCGCCCGCCGACGAGGGCGAGCGTGGCGTCGAGATCAGCCGGCGGCAGCAGCGCGCCCGGGCCCACGGGCAGCCGCGCGCCGCGCACGGCCAGACGCGCGCTGCCATCGGGCGCGGCCGGCACACCGCGCAGCGTCGCATCCAGGTCGAGCGTGCCCGCGGGCGCGAGGCCGGGCGCGGCCAGCGCGGCCAGCGCCAGCGGCAGGCGCCGGGCCGCCAGCGTAAGGTCGAGCGTCGGGGCGAGCCGGCCCTGCGCCTCGATCCGGCCGCCGCGCAGCGCGAGCGCGAGCGGCGCGAGCTCCACCGTCTCGCCAAGTCGCAGCGTGGTCGGCGCGGCGAGGCGGATCGTCTCGCCCTGCGCGCTCGCCTCGAAGGCGGAAACGGAGATGCGCTCGGGCAGCCGCGCCTCGGCGGTCAGGCTGGCCGAGAGGTCGGGTCCGGCGAAGCGGGCGCCGAGCCCGAGCGCCTCCAGCGTGCCGGTCGCGGCGAGATCGAGCGCGCCGGACACGCCACCGGCGGCGAGCCCGCGCGCGGCCAGGCGCAGATCGAGCACGGGTGCCCGCAGCACGTCTCGCGCCGTGCCGCTGAGCGTAGCCTCGGCGATCGCCGCCCCCTCGGCGGCGAGGCCCTGCGCGCGCGCCTCGACGGTCGCGACAACCCCGTCCGCCGCGTCCGGCGCGAGGGCGAGCCGCGCCTCGATCGCGCCGGCGAGGCCGGGCACCAGTTCGGCGAGACGCGGCACGGCGGCGGTACCGGCGAAGTCCGGCCGTCCGTCCGCGTGCACGCGTCCCTGCCCCTCGATCCGCGCCGCGCCGTAGCGCAGGTCGATGCGCGGGATCGCGATCGCGCCGTCGGGCTGCGGTTCGGCCGCGCCGGTGATGGCGATTTCGCGCCCGCCGAGGTCTCCCATCCCCTGAACGGCGACGCGCGGGGCGCTGACGAGCCGCGACGCCTCGGCCGTGAGTGCGAGCCGCCCCTCGCCCAGGCCATCGACCGCAAGGCGAGGCGCCTCGAGGCGGAGCGTGGCGTCGGGGTCCCCCGCCAGACCGCTCAGTACGAGGTCGAGCCGCGCCTCGCCGGCGAGCGGCGCGGCCAGCGCGGTCAGCGCGGGCAGCGCCAGCGTGCCGGCGAGATCGAGGGTCTCGCC
>CALKJX010000195.1 GCA_937995555.1 uncultured Elioraea sp. | reverse complement strand
CCAG
Source organism: uncultured Elioraea sp. (assembly GCA_937995555.1). Taxonomy (GTDB): domain Bacteria; phylum Pseudomonadota; class Alphaproteobacteria; order Acetobacterales; family Acetobacteraceae; genus Elioraea. The sequence goes on along the minus strand of CALKJX010000195.1, from coordinate 9,497 downwards.
GGGCCTTGCGGCCCCTGGCGGGGGGCGCGGGAGGCGGAGCCCCTCGCCTGTACTGTGTGTGTGGCTCGTCCGGTTTGGCGTCCGAGACGAGCGCGTGATCCGGTGCGAGCGTTCAGGCGGGATCGGTGCGCGCGGCGTCTCCGGTGAGCGCGAAGGCCTGACACCGGCATCCGGCGAAGTCGGTCGCGCGCCGGTCGCAACTGCAGCACGGCTCAGCCATCCAGCTCTCGCCGCGATGGGCGTTGAAGCCGGGGTTGTCGCGCTAGATCGCGCCGAGTTCGCGGTCGCGGACGTTCCCCCACGGCAACGGCAGGGCGTGCGCGCCGTGACAGGGCAGCGCGGTACCGACGGGGCCGACGACGATGAGGCGTTGCGCCCAGCCGCCCATGCAGGCCTTGGGTTTGCCGGTGAAGTAGTCGGGCAGGACGAACAGCATTTCCATCCGTCCCTCGAGTCTTGCGCGTGCTTCGGCCGCGGTGGCGCTGGCGCGTCCGATCTGCGCGCGGTCGGGCAGCAGCGACTTGCGATTGGCGAGCGCCCGGCCGAGATACCGGGTTCTGGCGGGTTCGAGCCGTTCGGCGTCCCGGTCTTCGGCCAGCGCGACGATCTCCGGCATGTGGTCGAGGTTGGCGCGGTGCAGCACCGCGTTCCGCGTCAGCGGCAGGCCGGAGGTGATCAGCGTCTGGTAGAGCTCGAGGCGCCGTCCGTGCGCGACGATGGTTTCGAGGTCGTCGCGCAGCAGCGGCTCGCCGCCGGTCAGCGTCACCTGCATCACGCCGAGGGCTTCGGCTTCGGTCAGCACGCAGGTCCAGTCATCGGTCCGCAGCGCGTCGTGGCGCTTCGTCCGGTCGAGCGGATTGGAGCAGTAGCCGCAGCGGAGCGCGCAGCGATAGGTGAGTTCCGCGACCAGGGCGCAGGGGCGCGGCGCGGTCATGGCGCGAGCCGGACGAGCGCGCGTTCGGCCGGCGCCGAAAGGATTGCGATCGCCTCGGTCTCGATCCGGTCGGCGGGCGCATCGTGCGTCGCGGCGAGGGAGGCCGCGACCTCGCGCACGGTGCGCGTCTGGTGATAGAAGCGGTTCAGCACCCAGGCCTGGAGCTGTTCCTTGGTGAGCCGGCCCTCGTGCATCCGGATGTGCACGGGATGATGGTCGTGGTAGCGGCGGGCACCCTTGCGGCGCAGCCAGTCGATGAAGGCGTGCTTCGGCAGCGGGGCGCGCGACAGCTCGGTCACAGGGCGATCTCCATCCCGTGCTCGGCGACCGTCCAGCCGGACGCCTCCACCAGATCCCGTCCGCGCCGTCCTCGCGCAGGATCGGGTCGGTATTGTTGATGTGCACGAACAGCTTGAGCGCCACCGCGAGATCCGCAAGCCGGGCGAGCGTACCGTCGGGCCCGTCGATCGGCAGATGCGCCATGTCGGCCGCGCGCTTGTCCATCAGTTTCGGCTGCGCGAGCTCGTCCCCGGACCGGAACGTGCCGTCGAAGAGCAGCGCGTCCGTGCCCGCCATGGCAGCGCGCATCGCGGGCGTGATGTCGCCGGCGCCAGGGAAGGCGGCGAGGCCGCGGCCCTGGCAGTCGCGCACGATCAGCCCGATCGCCTGCTCCTCGCTCGCGGGCGCGGCAGCTTCGCGGTGCACCGGCGGCCTGCCGGGCACGGGCACGGGGGTCGCGAACAGCGTCGCGCGCGCGCGGGATCGGGATCGTCCAGCGGTGCCAGGTCACCTGACCGGGGAAGCGTTCCGGCGTGCGGTAGAGCGCGTTGCCGTCCACGAAGCCGCGCCGCACCGTTTCGGTGGCGAGCACGGTGATGGAGTGGTTCTCGCGCAGGGAGAGCAGGCCGAGCGTGTGGTCGAGGTCGCCGCAGGTGAGCGCGATCGCGGCGATCGGCGAATGGCGCGGGGCATGCGGTCAGAGCGCGGGAAAGGCCTCGATCTGGGCGTGGATCTCGGGGCCGCAGTTCAGCAGCACCCAACGATCAGTCGGCGCGCTCGTCCTCGCCGAACTCGCCCTGATAGCTGGAGATCTCCGCGTCCATCTTGATCTCGACGAACGTCTGGGTTTCCCAGGTCATTTGCACTCTCCCGCTTCCGGTTGCGCCGCGGAGACGAAGCCCGGCAGGCGCTTGTCTCCGCCCGGGGTGCATGAGCCGCCCCGCGCCCCGGTTGCAGAGGCCGGCGGGATCACCCGAGCGTCAGCCCGGCATCCACCACCAGGGTCTGGCCGGTGATCGGGGCGGGCGTGGTGGCGAGGAAGACGATCGCCTCGGCGATGTCCTCGGCCGTGCACTGGCGCTTGAGGAGGGCGCGGTCGGCGGCGGCCTGCTTGCGTTCTGCCGGCCAGTCGGCCTGCCAGGGTGTCGTGACCGAACCCGGCGCGACGGCGTTGACGCGGCACTCGGGGGCGAGCGCGCGGGCGAGATTGCAGGTCATGTTGATCAGCGCCGCCTTCGAGGCCCCATAGGCGAGCGAGGAGCCGACGGAGGTCAGGCCGGCGATCGAGGCGGTGTTCACCACCGCGCCCCTGGCGGCGCGCAGCGCGGCGGCTGCGGCGCGGGTGCAGCGGAACGGGCCGAGCAGGTTGGTGTGCAGGATCCGCGCCCAGAACGCTTCCGTCATCGCGTCGAGATCGGCGGGCGGGATCGGCGCGCGGGTGTTCGGCGTGCCGGCGTTGTTGACCAGGATGTCGAGCCGGCCGAGCTGGTCGATCGCGCGCGTGACCATCGCCTCGGCCTCGCCCGGCATCGAGACGTCGCCCGGGGCGGTGCCGACCTTCAGCCCCTCGGCGAGCAGACGCGCGGCCTCGCGCGGTCCGGCCGGGTCGTCCGGCAGGTGGTTGAGCAGCACGGTGCAGCCCTGGCGCGCTAGCATCTCGACGGTCGCGAGACCGATGCCGGAGGCGCCGCCGGTGACCAGCGCGGTCCTGCCCTCGAACGCGAACGTCATCGGATCATGCTCCCGATCTGCGCCAGCGCCTGCTTGAGCGCGATCAGCCTTCGGTCGCGCTCCTCGAACAATGCGGCCGGGCTCTCGCCGCCATAGTCGTAGAAGCCGCGCCCGGCCATCACGCCCGTAGCGCCTTCCGCGATCAGCCGGTCGAGCGATGCGCTGCGCGTGATCGGCGGCGGGGGGGGCACCATGCGCGCGGCAAGCGCCTTCTGCACCAGCGGCAGGCCGGTGAAGTCGGCCTTCATGAAGTGGCCGAGCAGAGGCAGGCGGAGCGAGAGTCCGTGCACGATCGCGGCGTCGATCTCGGCTGCGTCGGCGACCCCCTCATCGAGCAGCGTGTAGAGCTCCATCGCCATCACCGCCTGGATGCGGTTGGCGATGTAGCCGGGCACGAACTTGCGCAGCACGATCGGATGCTTGCCCATGCCGGCATAGAGGTCGCGCAGCCGGATCGGCACCTCGGGGTCGCAGCGCGGCCCCCCGACCACGTCCACCAGATCGACCAGATAGGGGGGCGTGTACCAGTGCGCGATCGCCGCGCGGTGCTGGCGGCGGTCGGGGATCAGCGGGAACGGATCGAGATAGGAGGTGTTGGAGGCGAGGATCGCATCGCGCGGCGCATGCGGGTCGAGGGCGGCGTACAGCGCGCGCTTGGCTTCGGCATCCTCGGTGATCGCCTCGACGATCAGCTCGGCATCGGCGACGGCCTCGGCGAGATCGGCATGGGTGGTGACGACAGTGCCGAGCCAGGCGGCGTCGCGGTCGGTCGCGCCGGCCTCGCGCAGCGTCGCAAGCGCCGCGGCGATCAGCGCGGGCGCGCGTTCGAGCGTGGGTGCGTGGGTGTCGTTGAGCCGCACGCGGCAGCCGCCGAGCGCGTGCACCAGCGCGAGCGCATGGCCCATCAGGCCGGCGCCAAGGATCGCGACCCGCATCATCGTTGCTCCTCCGGGATCCAGGGTTCGGGCGCGCGCGTCTCGATGTCGGTGGCGACATCGACGACGGCGGGGCCGGGATGGGCGAGCGCATCCTTCAGCGCCGGTGCGATCGCGGCGGGGTCCTCGACGCGGATGCCGCGCACGCCGAAGGCCTCGGCCACGCGCGCGAAATCGGTCGGGCCGAAGCGGATGATCTCCTCGAAGTTTCCCGGCCGGTTGCCCTGCATGCGGCGCACATTCGGCAGACCCTGGCCGAAGCCCGAATTGTTGTTGATGACCAGCACGAACGGCAGGCCGAGCCGGCGCGCGGTCTCGAGCTCGGGCAGGTGATAGTAGATCGCGCCGTCGCCGCAGAAGCACAGAACCGGACGGTCGGGGCAGGCGCATTTGGCGCCGATCGCCGCCGGGAACGACCAGCCGAGCGAGCCGGCCGCGCGCAGATAGGTCTGCGGCGGCGCGAGGTCGATGCAGGTCGCGGTCCAGATCCCCGAGTAGCCCGTGTCGGCGACCAGGATGCCGTCCTTCGGCAGCGCCTCGGTGATCTCGGCGCAGAGCCGGTCGGGGCGGATCGGCACCGCATCCGAGGCGAAGTGCGGCGTCATCGCGGCACGCCAAGTGGCGACACGTTCGGCGGCCCAGCGCGCGAAGGCGTCGTCGCGCGGCGTGGCGGCGAGAATCTCGGCGAGCGCCTCCAGTGCGGTGCGCGGATCGGCCGGCAGCGGCAGCGTGTTCGGGTAGTTGCGGCCGATCTCGGCCGGATCGGCATCGATCTGGACGATGCGCGTGCCTGGTGCGGGCACGCGCCAGTCCAGTGTCGGCTGGTCGCCGAGATGGCTGCCGACCACCAGCACGCAATCGGCCGCGTGCACGATCTCGTTCGCCGGCGGCGCGCCGTAGCCGCCGACCGTGCCGACCGAGAGGGGATCGCGCGTGTCGATGAGGCCGCGCGCGCCGAGGCTGGTCGCGACCGGGGCGGCGAGGATGCGCGCGAGCCGCAGCAGCGCCTCGCCCGCACCGGACAGCGTTGCCCCCGCGCCGGCGACGATCGCGACCCGCTGCGCCGCGGCGAGCACGGACGCGGCGGCGGCGAGGTCGGCCGGATCGGGCGGGGCACGGAACGAGGGCACCACGCCATGGCGCGGCTCGACCGAGGCGTCGGCCTCGATCTCCGGCACCTCGATCCCCTCGGCCTGGAGCCCGAGCAGGTCGAGATGCACCGGCCGCGGCGTCGGCCCGGTGGCGACGCGGAAGGCCTGGCGGAGGAGACGCGGCAGATCGTCGGGCGCATCGACCCGTTCGGCGAACGAGGTGACGGCGGCGAACAGCGGGCCGTGCGCGATCTCCTGATAGGCGTTGCGCGACTGCGCCGCCTTGCGGCCGGTCATCGCCACGATCGGTGCGCGGTGCAGATACGCGTCCTGCAAGCCGGCGGCGAGATTGGCCGCGCCGACGCTCTGCGCGAAACACACGCCGACGCGGCCTGAGGCGCGCGCATAGCCGTCGGCCATGTACACGGCGGCCTTCTCGCTGTGCGCCAGCACGCGCCTGACGCCGAGCCCCTCCAGTTCGATCAGGGTGCGGCGCAGCACCGCATCGACGAAGAACACATGAGTGACGCCGTAGCCGGCGAGCATGTGCGCGATCACGCTCGCGCCGGCGGATGCGGTCATGACGTCTCCTCGTTCCCCCTCGCCTGTGTTCCATGACGGCGCACCGTCGGCAAGGGTGCGAGGTTGCGGCGCATGGTCCCGCGCGGCTAGCGTGCTGCCATCGAAACACGGGAGGGGACCCGCCATGCAGGGACGACTGATCGCAGCGACGCTAGCCGTTGCGGTGGTCGCGGCGCCGGCCGCGGCGCAGGTGACGATGGTGATCGCCTGGCCCGCCGGCGGGGCGACCGACATCAGCGGCCGCATCATGCAGCCCGCACTCGCCGAGGCGCTGGGCGAGCCGGTGATCATCAAGAACGTCACCGGTGCCGCGGGAACGATCGGCGCGGCCGAGGTCGCGCGCGCCCGGCCCGACGGCAGGACGATCCTGATCACGCCGGTCGGGCCGATGATGATCCAGCCGCAGCTCCGCCGGAACGTCGGCTATACGCCCGCCGACTTCACGCCGATCTGCCAGGTGCTGGACAGCCCGGTGATCATGATGACGCCGAAGACGTCGCGGCTGAGGACGGTCGCGGACGTGATCGCCAGGGCGAAGGCCGAGCCGGGCGCGTTCCCCTATGCCTCCACGGGGCCGGGCACGATCCCGCACATCTCGATGGTCGCGTTCGAGCGCCTGGCGGGGATCAGCATGAACCACATCCCCTATCGCGGCTCGGGCCAGGTGATGCAGGCCTTCGCCGAGGGCTCGGTCACGCTGTTCAACGACCAGAGCAACCTGATCCGCCAGTACGACCTGCATGCGATCGCCATCTTCAACGAGAACCGCAGTCCCGACTTCCCCGAGACGCCGACCATGCGCGAACTCGGCTACGATCTCGTCTATTCCATCTGGACCGGCCTCTACGGCCCGGCCGGGATGGCGGCGGCGCTCGTCGCGCGGTTCGAGCGCGCCTGCCTTCAGACGATGGCGAACGCCGAGGTGCGCGCGGGGCTCGCGCGGGTGCAGATCCCGATCGTGGTGCGCAATGCCGCCGCGTTCGCCGAATTCAACCGGGACCAGTACGCGCGCTTCGGCGAGGTGATCCGGGCGGCGAACCTGACGCTCGACTGAGGGGCATCAGCCGACGGACGCGGGCTCGACCAGCGCCTCGAGGGTGCGCCGGCCCAGCCCGACCAGCTCGGTCGCGAGGCACGTGACGCGCTCGGCCGTGCCGTCGCGGCAGGTCTCCTCGAGCAGCGTGGCCGCGCGCGCGAGGGCTGCCGCGCCGAAGGTGCCGGCGGCACTCTTGAGCACATGGGCGAGCCGACCGATCGCGGCCACGTCCCCTGCCGCATGCGCGGCTTCGAGTTCGGCGAGCCGCCCCTCGGTCTCCTCGACGAATACGGCGATGAGCTGCGGCAGCCGCCCGGGCTCGACTGCACCGCGCAGCTCGTCGAGCGTGGCGCGATCGACCAGCGGCAGTTCCTCCGCGGGCTCCGCGCCGCGCCGCCCCGCGCGCCGTCCGGCGAGAGCCTGATCGACCGCGCTCAAGAGCGCGATCAGGTCGATCGGCTTGGCGACATAGCCGGTCATGCCGGCCTCGAAGCAGCGGTCGCGATCCTCGGGGCGCACCGAGGCGGTGAGCGCGATGATCGGCACGGTGCCGGCGGGCGGCGGCAGGGCGCGGATGCGTGCGGTCGCGCCGAAGCCGTCGAGCTTCGGCATCTGCACGTCCATCAGGATCAGGTCGTAGCGCCGCGCGGCTGCGCGCGCCGCGGCCTCCTCGCCGTCGGCCGCGACATCGACCGTGAAGCCGGCGCGACGCAGGATCGCGGCGGCGACGAGCTGGTTCGAGCGGCTGTCCTCGGCGAGCAGCACCCGCCCGCGCGCCCCGCGCGGCCCCGGCGCGACCGCGGCCGAGGGCACCAGCCGCGCCGGCGCGCTGCCCGCACCCGCGACCGGGCGGACGGGCAGGACGAAGGAGAAGGTCGTTCCGCGTCCGGCCTCGCTTGCGAGCGTGAGCTCGCCCCCCATCAACGCGACGAGCTGGCGGCAGATCGTCAGCCCCAGGCCCGAACCGCCGAAGCGCCTGCTGATCGAGGCATCCGCCTGGGCGAAGCGCACGAACAGCCGCTTCTGCGCCGCCGGCGGGATGCCGATGCCGGTGTCGCTGACGGCGACGCGGAGCGCGAAGGGCTCGGCCGAGGCGCGCTCGATCCGCACCGTCACCCCGCCGATCGCGGTGAACTTCACCGCGTTGTCGACGAGATTCAGCAGCACCTGGCGCAGCCGGTGCGGATCGCCCTCGACCGTGTCGGGCACCTCTGGCGCGATCGCGGCGGCAAGTCCGATGCCCTTCTCCAGGGCGGTGGCGCCGAACAGGTCGAGCACGCCGAGCACCACGTCGGCGATGCGGAACGGCACGGACTCGATGCGCAGCATGCCGGCCTCGATGCGCGAGATGTCGAGGATGTCGTTGACGATCGCGAGCAGGTCCTGGCCGCAGCGTCGCGCGGTTTCGGCATAGGCGCGCTGCTCGGCGGTGAGTTCGGTCTCCAGCAGCAGCGCGACCGTGCCCATCACGCCGTTCATCGGCGTGCGGATCTCGTGGCTCATGGTGGCGAGGAAGTCGGACTTGGTCTGGTTCGCCCGCTCGGCCGCCCGCTTGGCGCGTTCGAGCGCCAGCTCGGCGCGCTTGCGCGCCGTGACGTCGTGCTGGATGCCGAGGAACAGGGCCGGGCGCCCGTCCGGCCCCGGCACCGGGGTGATGCGGAGCTCGTTCCAGAACCGCGTGCCGTCCCGGCGGTAGTTCAGCATCTCGACCGAGACGGGCTTCGCCGCGGCGATCGCGCGGCGCACCCGCGCCACCGCCTTCGGGTCGGTGTCGCGGCCCTGGAGGAAGCGGCAGTTGCGCCCCAGCACCTCCTCGGCCGGGTAGCCGGTGATCGCGGTGAAGGCCGGGTTGAGGAAGACGATCGGGCAGTCGGGGCGCGTCGGGTCGGCGATCGTCACGCCGGTGGGCGCGGCGGCGATGGCCGCGGCGAGCACGCCGGCCGCGCGCGGATCGAAATCCGGCAGCGCCGCATTGCCCGCGCTGATTGCCCTGGGCCAAGCCTCAGCGATCGTAGGCGACGAGCGCGTCGAACGGGACATCGAGCTTCGCCCTTCCGTTCAGGAAGGTGAGTTCGATCAGCGCCGCCGCCCCCGGCACCTCGGCGCCGAGCCGGCGCAGCAGCGCGATCCCGGCCGCCATCGTGCCGCCGGTGGCGAGCAGGTCGTCCACCACCACCACGCGGTCGCCCGGCCTGACCGCGTCGGCCTGCGCCTCGATCCGATCGGTACCGTACTCCAGGGCGTAGTCATGCCCGACCGTCGGGCCCGGCAGCTTGCCCCGCTTGCGCAGCATGATGAAGCCGCAACCGAGCTTGAGCGCAAGCGGGGCAGCGATCAGGAAGCCCCGGCTCTCCACCCCGGCGATCAGGTCTGGCTGGTGGCGTCGCACCAGCCGCGCCATCCGCCCCATCGCCACCTGCCAGGCATCGGCATGCGCGAGCAGGGTGGAGATGTCGTAGAACAGGATGCCGGGCTTGGGGAAATCGGGGATGCCGCGGATGTGGTCCTTGATGTCCATGCCGTGCCGGCCTTCCCCTCGCGCCGTGGTCGTCGTGCTGCGGCGCAGCTTAGAGGAGGCCGGGCGGTGGCGGCAACGCGCGCCGGACAGAGTCGACGCGGAAGCTTCATCCGGCTGTCACCGTGACGTAACATGGAGCGGCTACACGCCGCGAGGCCACGACACGGGAGAGACCCATCATGCATCGCAGGATCCTTCTCGCCGGCGCCGCCCTGGCGCTGGCCGTCACGACCGCGCCGGCGGAGGCGCAGCAGCGCACCGAGATCCAGTTCTGGTACGGACTCGGCGGGGCACTCGGGGAGCGCGTGCAGGAGCAGGTCGCGCGCTTCAACGCCAGCCAGGACCGCTACACGGTCACCGCCACCTTCCGCGGCTCCTATGTCGAGGTGAT
>CALKJX010000194.1 GCA_937995555.1 uncultured Elioraea sp. | reverse complement strand
CGAGATCAGCGTAGCCCCTGCGCGCCGCTTCGCCAGCATCCCCTCGGAGGGATTGTTCGACGCATAGAGATAGAGGTTCGGCAGATCGCCGATCAGCCGATCGGGCCAGCACGCGGCGGACAGCCCAGCATGCTTGCCCGGCATGAACTCAAGCGCGCCGTGGGTGCCGAAATGCAGCACCGCGTGGGCGCCGAAATCCTCGCGCAGCCAGCGATAGAACGCCGAGAAGGCGTGCGTGGGCGCGAAGCCGCGCTCGAACAGCAGGCGCATCGGATCGCCCTCGTAGCCGAACGCGGGCTGGATGCCGACGAACACGTTGCCGAACCGCGCGCCGAGCACGAACAGCGACGCGCCGTCGGACTGCGCACGGCCGGGTGCCGGTCCCCACTGCGCCTCGATCTCGGCGAGATAGGGCTCGCGGCGAACATGATCATCGGTCGGGATGCGCGCCGCGACATTGGCATGCGCACCGTGGCGCGCGGCATTGCCTTCGCAGATCGCGCGGCGCAACGCCTCGGCGTCCTCGGGAAGCTCGACCGCGTAGCCGGCATCGCGCATCGCGCGCAGCGTGTTCCAGGCCGAGGCGAACACCGAGAGATAGGCCGCCGTGCCGGTCGCGCCCGCGTTGGGCGGGAAGTTGAACAGCACGAGCGCCACCTTACGCTCGGCGCGCGCGGTTCGGCGCAACGACACCAGCTTCGCCACGCGGGCGGCGAGGCTGCGCGCACGCTCGGGATGTGAAGCCATATCGCGGCGCGCCTCGCCCTCGACCGACCAGGACCGGCCGCCGAAGGTCATCGGCCAGATCGCGCCGTCGAGCTCGGGCAGCGCGACCATCATGGTCGCCTCGACCGGCGTCAGCCCGCGCGGATCTGCTTCCCAATGCTCGATCGTCTGGAATTCGAGCGGATGCGCGGCAATGTAGGGAACGTCCAGCCTGGCGAGGATCGCCTCTGCGGCGCGTGCGTCATTGTAGGCGGGGCCGCCGACCAGCGAGAAGCCCGTCAACGAGACGAGCGCGTCGATCGCCGGCGCGCCGTCCCGCATGAAGAAGCGTTCGATCGCCGGGCGCGCATCGAGGCCCGAGGCGAAGGCCGGAATGACGCGCAGGCCGCGTGCCTCCAGCGCCGCGATCGCGCCGTCGTAATGCGCGGTGTTGCCGGCGAGCAGGTAGGAGCGCAGCAGCAACACGCCTACCGTGCCCGCAGTGCCCTCGCCCGGCAGATCGGCGAGCCGGTCGGTGATCCGGCCGCGCGCACGGGGGTGATAGAGACCGACCTCGGGGTACTGCACGGGCGCGGCGACGGTGAGCGCCGTGCCGAGTGCCGCGCGCGGTCCAGCCGCATAGCGCCGCACCAGCATGCGCACGAGGTTGGCGATGTTCTCCTGCGATCCGCCGAGCCAGTACTGCAGCGCGAGGAAGTAGGCGCGCACGTCCTGCGCCGTGCCGGGGATGAAGCGCAGGAGCTGCGGCAGGCGGCGCAGCATCCTCATCTGGCCCTGGCCCGACGAGCCGTTGCCGGAGGACTTGCCGCGCAGGCGCTTGAGCAGCGCGAGCGGCCCGCGCGCCTCGCCGCTCATGGTGAAGCGGCCGATCCGTGTCAGCCGCATCACTTCGCCGGCCGACATCATGCAAAGCATCGCGTCGCACGCGTCGCGCCGGGCCGTGAGCGCGGGCAGCACGGCACGGATGTGATCGTCGAGGAACAGCATCGTCGCCACGACGATGTCGGCACGGCCGATATCCGCGATGCAGGCGGCCAGCGCGGCCGGATCAGCCCCCCACTCGTCGGCGGCGTGCACCGCGAGTTCCAGCCCAGGCAGCTCGCGGCGCAGCACCGTCCGCGCGCCCATCGCCGCGCCGGTCAGGTGACTGTCCATCGTCACCACGACCACGCGGATCGGCGTGGCGTCAGCGGGCGTAATGCGCCTTGGCATCGTACAGCGTCTCGACGGTGATGGTGGAAAGCCCGCGTTCCGAGGCGTAGCGCTCGGTGTTGCGGCGGGCCTTGCCGCGCACGAAGAACGGCACCTTGCGCAGCTCCTGCTCGGCATCGGTCGTCCAGACCGGCGCGGCTTCGAGGACGGGAGCCGCCGCCGCGACGGCCGGGGAGGAGGCGGCCGGGGCGGCGGCGGCAGTCGCGCCAAGGTGGGACGGCGCGGCATCGTCATGGAACTCGAAATCATCGCGGAACATCGCCAGCAGATGCTCCTCGAGTCCCATCATCAGTGGATGCACGAGGGTGTCGAACAGCACGTTCGCGCCCTCGAACCCCATGACGGGGGAGTAGCGCGCGGGGAAGTCCTGCACATGGACCGGGGCGGAGATCACGGCGCAGGGAATCCCGTGCTTCTTCGCGATGTGCCGTTCCATCTGCGTGCCGAGCACGAGCTCGGGCTGCAGCGCGGCGACAGCCTCCTCGACTGCAAGATAGTCGTCGGTGATCAGCGCCTCCACGCCGTGGCGTTTCGCCGCTTCGCGCACCTCGCGGGCGAACTCGCGCGAGTAGGTGCCGAGACCGACGACGGTGAAGCCCATCTCCTCGGCGGCGATACGCGCCGCGGCGATCGCGTGCGTCGCATCGCCGAACACGAACACGCGCTTGCCGGTGAGGTAGGTGCTGTCGACCGAGCGCGAGTACCACGGCAGCCGCGACGACACGTGGTTGAGCACCGGTGCCGGATCCACGCCGGCGAGCGCCGCGACCTCTGCGATGAAGTCGCGTGTGGCGCCGACGCCGATCGGCACGGTCCTGGTCGCCTTCTGACCGAAGCTCCGGGTGAGCCAAGCCGCGGCCGGGCCGGCGATCTCGGGATAGAGCACGACGTTGAAGTCGGCCACGCCGAGCCGGGCGATGTCGGCCGGGGCGGCGCCGAGCGGCGCAACCACATGCACGTCGATGCCGAGTCGCGCGAGCAGGCCGGCGATCTCGCGCGCGTCGTCGCGGTGGCGGAAGCCAAGCGCGGTGGGCCCGAGCAGGTTGCAGCGCGGCCGACGATCCGCCGGGCGGTCCGGGCGGGGCGTACCGGGTGGCGGCGCGTGCGGCCCGGCGAGCGTGCGCACGAGCTGGTAGAAGGTCTCGGCCGCGCCCCAGTTCTCCTTCTT
>CALKJX010000193.1 GCA_937995555.1 uncultured Elioraea sp. | reverse complement strand
AGCGCTTCGTCGATGCGACCATGGAGGGCTGGACGCAGTACATGCGCAGGCAGGACATCGCCGCGGCGAACGCGCTGATCATGCGCGACAATCCGGAGATGACGCAGGACAAGATCGACTACGCGATCGAGGCGATGAACCGGCATGGCATCGTGCTCTCGGGCGATGCCGAGCGGCTCGGCATCGGCGCGATGACGCATGAGCGCTGGGAGCGGTTCTACACGACCATGGTGGCGGCCGGCGTCTATCCGGCCGGGATGGCGATCCGCAACGCCTACAGCCTGGACTTCGTGAACCGCCGCGTCGGGCTGTGAACCACCTGGGGCCGACGACACGGGATCCGTCCGCGTCGGCCGCGCCCCGCGCGCTCGTGGTGCTGCGCGGGGTGGAGAAGCGCTTCGGCACCGGCACGCTGGCGCTGCGCGGCGTCGATCTGACGATCGAGACCGGCGACTTCGTCTCGCTGCTGGGACCATCGGGCTGCGGCAAGTCGACGCTGCTGCGCATCATCGCGGGCCTGATCGCACCGTCCGCCGGCACGCTCGACTGGCCGCGCGCCGAGCACGACGCCGCCGGGGTCGCGCATCCTCGGCTCGGCTTCGTGTTCCAGGAGCCGACGCTGATGCCCTGGACCACGGCGGTGAAGAACGTCGCGCTGCCGCTGCGTCTCGACGGCATGGCGCGGTCCGAACGGCTCGAGCGCGCCGCCGCGGCGCTGCGGCAGGTGGGGCTTGCCGGGTTCGAGCACGCCTATCCGCGGGCGCTCTCGGGGGGGATGAAGATGCGCGTCTCGATCGCGCGCGCGTTGGTGACGCGGCCCGACATCCTGCTGATGGACGAACCCTTCGCCGCCCTCGACGAGATCACACGCTTCCGGCTGAACAACGACCTGCTGTCGATCTGGCAGGAGACCGGGGTGACGGTGGTGTTCGTCACCCACTCGGTGTTCGAGAGCGTCTATCTCTCGCGCCGGATCGCGGTGATGGCGGCGCGGCCCGGACGGATCGAGCGCGAGATCGCGATCGAGGCGCCTTATCCGCGCGACGAGGTGTTCCGCACCTCCGCCGAGTACGCGGCCGCCTGCCGCACCGTCAGCGCCGCGCTCGAGGAGGCGATGGCATCATGACGAATCGCATCGGCGACGATGTACCCTCAGCGCCCCCCGTGCGGCGCGTGCTGTTCCTGCCTGCGGAGGCTTGGCCGAAGATCCTGATGCCGCTGGTGATCGGCATCCTCTCGCTCTCGGCCTGGGAGATCGCGGTGCGGGTGAACGATGTGCCGCACTACGTGCTGCCGCCGCCGTCGATGATCTGGCAGACGCTGCTGCGCGACTGGCCCAGCCTAGCGGTGTCGCTCGGCATCACGCTGCAGATCACCTTCGCCGCGCTCCTCGTTGCGGCCGTGCTGGGCCTGGCACTCGCGGTGCTGTTCGCGCAGTCGAAGTGGATCGAGCTGTCGCTGTTTCCCTATGCGGTCGTGCTCCAGGTGACGCCGATCGTGGCGATCGCGCCGCTGATCATCATCTGGGTGGACGACATCCGCATCGCCCTGTTGATCTGCGCCTGGATCGTCGCGTTCTTCCCGATCCTGTCGAACACCACGCTCGGGCTGAACAGCGCCGACCACAACCTGGTCGACCTGTTCCGGCTCTACCGCGCGAGCCGCTTCCAGCAGCTCGTGTTCCTGCGCCTGCCCTCGGCGCTGCCGCTGTTCCTTGCGGGCTTGCGCATCTCCGGCGGTCTCGCCCTGATCGGCGCGATCGTCGCCGAGTTCGTCGCGGGGACGGGCGGGCGCGCCTCGGGCCTCGCCTACCGCATCCTGGAAGCCGGCTACCAGTTGCAGATCCCGCGCATGTTCGCCGCCCTGCTGCTGATCTGCCTGACCGGGATCGCGATCTTCGTCGTGCTCGGGCTGATCCAGCATCTGGCGTTGCGGCACTGGCACGAGAGCGCATTGAAGCGCGAAGGATGACGGCACCCGCGATCCCTGACGCCGGCGACTACTGGCTGCGCGACGTCCGCATCCCCGCGGCACCCGCGCAGCGTCTCGCCCGCGTCGATCTGCGCATCGCGTCCGGCCGGATCGCCGCGGTCGAGCCTGCCGGCACCGCGCCCGACGGTCCGTCGCTCGACGGCGGCATGGCGCTGCCCTGCTTCGTCGACGTGCACACGCATCTCGACAAGGGGCATATCTGGCCGCGCAGCCCGAACCCGGACGGCAGCTTCATGGGCGCGATCAGCGCCGTGATGGCCGACCGCGAGGCGCACTGGTCGGAGGCAGACACGCGCGCCCGCTTCGATTTCGCACTGCGCTGCGCCCATGCGCACGGCACCGCGGCGATCCGCACGCATCTCGACACCTATCTGCCGCATGGCCGCAGCACCTGGCGTGTCTTCGCCGAACTGCGCGATGTCTGGGCCGGGCGGATCGACCTCCAGGGGGTGTCGATCTGCCCGCTCGACCGCTTCGCCGGCGAGGCGGGCGCGGCGATCGCCGACCTGGTGGCCGAGCATGGCGGCGTGCTTGGCTTCGTCACGCGCTTCACCGGCGGTGGGCACGACGCGGTCCCGCCCGGCTTCCAGGACCTGCTCGACCATGCCTTCGCGCTCGCCGAGGCGCGCGGGCTGGACATGGACCTGCATGTGGACGAGAGCGGCGAGACGGCGGCAGCGACCCTGCCGATCATCGCCCGCACCGCGCTCCGCCGCGGCTTCAAGCGGCGGCTCCAAGTCGGCCATATCTGTTCGCTGAGCCTCCAGCCCGACGCGGTGATCGCCGAGACGATCCGGCTCGTGCGCGACGCCGGCATCGCGGTGGTCAGCCTGCCGATGTGCAACATGTACCTCCAGGACCGCGCGCCCGGCCGCACGCCACGCTGGCGGGGTGTCACCCTGCTGCACGAGCTCGCCGCCGCCGGCGTGCCGGTGAGCGTCGCCTCCGACAACTGCCGCGATCCGTTCTACGCCTACGGCGACCACGACATGGTGGAGGTGTTGCAGTCGTCGGTGCGGATCGCGCACCTTGACCATCCGCTCGGCGACTGGCCGCACGCCGTCACGGCAACGCCCGCGGACGTGATGGGCCTGCCTGATCGCGGCGCGATCCGCGTCGGCGCGCCGGCCGATCTCGTGCTGTTCCGCGCGCGCTTCTGGCACGAGCTGCTCGCGCGGCTGCGATCGGATCGAACAGTGCTGCGGCAGGGCCGCGCGATCGACACGACTCTGCCCGACTATCGCGAGCTCG
>CALKJX010000192.1 GCA_937995555.1 uncultured Elioraea sp. | reverse complement strand
GCCGCGGTCAGCAGATGCGCCGCGACCAGCAGGTTGTTGGCGAGCTTCGCCACCGCCCCGGCACCTGAGGCGCCCACATGCACCACCTTGGCGGCGATCGCCTCCAAAGCCGGCATCGCGCGCGCCAGCGCCTCCGCCTCGCCACCGACCATCATGGTGAGCGTGCCGGCACGCGCGCCGTGCGGCCCGCCGGAGACCGGCGCGTCAAGCCACGCGAGCCCCGTGGCCGAGAAGCCGGGGGCGAGCGCGCGCGGCGTCTCGGGCGCGACCGTCGATGTGTCCACCACCACGCCGTCGGCCATCATCCCGGCCGCGGGCAGCGTCGCCGCGACCGCGCGTACGGCGTCGTCGTTGGGCAAGGACAGGATCACGACCTCGGCGCCGGTCGCGGCATCCTCGGCGACGGGCACCCCGGCCGCCTCGGCCGCCTTGCGCCGCGCCGGATCGCGGTCCCAGCCCTGCACTGCCTCGCCGCGCTCGGCGAGCCGTTCGGCCATCGCGAGCCCCATCGCGCCGAGCCCGATCACCGCCACCTGCATGCGACTTCCCCCTCGCGCTCAGATGCAGAGCCCGCCATCGACGTGCAGCACCTGGCCGGTGATGTAGCCCGCCTCGGGCGAGAGCAGGAAGGCGATCGCGGCCGCGACCTCGGCCGGTTCGCCCTTGCGGCCGAGCGGGACCTCGGCCTCGGCGGCGCTCGAGGCGCCGGCGGCCAGCGCCACATGCGCGCCCGCGTCCTTGCGGATGAAGCCGGGACAGACCGCATTCGCCGTCACCCCGCGCGGGGCGAGCATGATCGCGAGCGACTTCACCATCGCCTCGACGGCCGCCTTGGCCGCGGCGGAGGCCGGGAACATCGGCACACGCGGGCGGAAGACGTGCGCGACGAAGGAGCTGACCGCGACGATCCGTCCCGCCCGCGCCCCGTCGAGCAGCGGCAGTGCGGCGGTGGCGAGACCGAAGAAGCCGGTCGCGATCGGCGCGTGCGAGCGGGCGAGTGCCGCCTCGTCCAGATCGCCCCAGGGTGTGCGGTCGGCGAAGCCGGCATTGGCGACCAGGGCGTCGAGCCCGCCGAACGCGGCGACCACACGTGCGATCAGGGCCGCAGGCACGCCGGGTTCGCCGAGATCGCCCAGCATGGTCTCGACCGCCGCGCCGGATGCGCGGGCCTGCCCGGCCACCGCGGCGAGCGCGGCCTCGTTGCGTCGGGTATGGAGCGCCAGCGCCACGCCCGGCGCGGCCAGTTTCCGCGCGGTCGCCGCACCGATGCCGGTCGCCGCACCCGTGATCAGGATGGTTCTGCGTCGATCATTCATGGCCGCACTGTAGGGACATTGCCGCGCAGGCGACAGGCGGGCACTGTCATTGCATCCTCAAGGAGCTGCCACCATGCGACGCCTTGCCCTCGCCCTGCTGTTCGCGGCCGCGCCGCTCGCGGACAGTGCGCCCTCCGCCCAGACACTGCGCATCGCCTACCAGGGCGACGTCGTCTCGATGGACCCCTACGCGATGAACGAGACCTTCACCACGGCGTTCCTCGCGCACATCAATGAGCCGCTGGTGCGCCGGCTGCCCGATCTCGCGCTCGAACCGGGGCTTGCCGAGCGCTGGGAGCGGGTGACCGACACGCTCTGGCGCTTCCACCTGCGCCGCAACGTCACGTTCCACGAGGGCGAGCCCTTCACCGCCCGGGATGTCGTGTTCAGCCTGGAGCGGGTGCGCAAGCCGGGCTCCGCCATGCTCGCGCGGGTCGCCTCGATCAAGGCGGTGAACGCGGTCGATCCGCACACGGTCGAGATCGAGACCGACGGGCCGGCGCCGACCTTGCTCGCCGACCTCACGAACATCCTCATCCTGTCGAAGCGCTGGGCCGAGGCGAACGGGGCCGAGGAGCCGGTCGATATCCGCGCGCGGCGCGAGAACCATGCCGCGCGCCACGCGAACGGAACCGGCCCGTTCCGCCTGCAAAGCTACGCGCCGGGCGAGCGCACGGTGCTCATCCGCAACGATAAATGGTGGGACCGGATGGAGGGCAATCTCCGCGAGGTGGTCCTGCAGCCGGTCGGCTCCGACCCGACGCGCGTGGCAGCCCTGCTCTCCGGCCAGGTCGATCTCGCCTGGCCGATCCCGGTGCAGGACATCGCGCGCGTCTCGGCCGCGCCGGGGATCCGCGTCATGGAAGGGCCGGACCTGCGCACGATCTTCCTCGGCATGGACCAGTCGAGCGAGGAACTGCGCTACTCGTCCGTGAAAGGGAAGAACCCGCTCGCCGATGTCAGGGTGCGCGAGGCGATGTACCGCGCGATCGACATCGAGGCCATCCGTGCAAGGCTGATGCGCGAACGGGCGACGCCGACCGCGCTGCTGAACGGCCCCGGCATCGAGGGGTTCGACGCGGCGCAGAACGCGCGCCGCCCCGCCTTCGACCTTGTCCGCGCGCGCGCGCTCATGGCCGAGGCGGGCTACGCCGAGGGGTTCGAGCTCGGCATGCACTGCCCGAACAACCGCTACGTCAATGACGAGCAGATCTGCCAGGCGGTCGCGCAGATGCTGGCGCGGGTCGGCATCAGGGTGACGCTCACGGCCGAGCCGGCAGCGCAATATTTCGGCCGCGCCCAGCGCCGCGACGTCTCGTTCTACATGCTGGGCACCACGCCGCCGACCTATGACAGCTTCTCGACCCTGTTCGGCCTGCTGATGTGCCGCGAGGAGACGGCGCGCGCGCGCGGCTGGCCGATCATCCGCGGCCAGGGCCAGTTCAACCACGGCGGGTTCTGCGACCGCGAGGCCGACGAGGCGATCGCCGCGGCACGCACCGAACTCGATCCGGTGAAGCGCCGGGCGCACTTCGCCACCGCCTGGCGCGTGATGATCGACCGCTACGCCTACATCCCGCTGCACCAGCAGGCGCTCGCCTGGGGCATGCGCGAGGGCGTGACGCTGCGCCAGCGCCCCGACGACGTACTCGATCTCCGCTTCGTCCACGTGCAGTGAAGACCGTCGTCGTCGGCGCCGGCGTGGTCGGCCTCGCGGCCGCATGGCAGCTCGCGCGTGCGGGGCATGCGGTCACGGTGGTCGAGGCAGGACCGATCCCGAACCCCACCGGCGCGAGCTGGGACGAGCATCGGCTCTGCCGCCTGCCCTACGGGGATCAGCACGGCTACGCACAGCTCATGGCGCCGGCCATGGCGGCGTGGGAACGGGTATGGAGCGCGCTCGGCGAGCGCCACTACGCCGAGACGGGCTGCCTTGCCCTCTCGACCGCCGAGGGCGACTGGACGGACCGGTCGCGCGCCTCGCTCGCCGCGCTGGGCCTGTCGCATCGGGTCATGACGCCCGACGAGGCGGCCGCGCGCTGCCCGTTCCTGCGCGTGGACGACGCGCGATTCGGGCTCTGGACCGCGGGCGGTGCACTGTTCGCCGACCGGATCACCGCGGGGTTCGCGGCTCTGGCGCGAGCGGCAGACGCCGCCTTCGTCCCCGAGAACCCGGCCCGCGCGGTCGATCCCGCCGGGACCGTCCTGCTCGCGGACGGCCGAACGCTCACGGCGGATGCGGTCCTGGTGGCCGCCGGCGCCTGGACCAGCCGGCTCGCGCCCTGGGTCGGGGATGGCCTCACCCCGCTGCGGCAGGTCGTCGTCTATGCGGAGCCGCCGCCGTCGCTGGCGGAGGCGTGGCGTGCCGCGCCGATCCTGCTCGACATGGGCGGGCCGCGCGGCATGTACGCCGCCCCGCCCGTCGCCGGGCGACGGCTGAAGCTCGGCTGCGGCGCGCTGAACGCGCCGGGCGATCCCGACACGCCGCGCACCCCCTGCCCGGAGGACGGTCCGCCCGTGCTCGCCGCGTGGCGCGAGCGCCTGGTGGACCACCACGCCTACCGCCTGCTTGAGGCGCGCATCTGCTTCTACGCGAACGCGACCGACCAGTGCTTCCGCATCGCCCGCTCGGGTCGGGCGGTGGCGATCACCGGCTGTTCAGGCCACGCCTTCAAGTTCGCCGCCCTGCTCGGCGAGGGGCTTGCAGCGGCACTCGCCGGTGACGCCGCGCCGCTGCGCTGGATCGCCGGCGAGGCGGCAGCCTACGCGCGCGCGGCCTGACCGAGCCGGCCGAGCCTGTCCTCGCGCACCAGGCGCGCCTCGCCGCGGCGCACCGTGACGCCGATCCGGTCCAGCCATTCCAGCAG
>CALKJX010000191.1 GCA_937995555.1 uncultured Elioraea sp. | reverse complement strand
GTGTGCACCTGCGAGGACACGATCCCGCTCGACGAGGCAGCCCTCGCCCGTGCGTGCAGGGGGGCGCGCCTGCAGGGCGCGCGCCAGCTCTGCCGGGCCGAGCTCGCCCGCTTCGGGGCCGCACTCGGCGGCGACGTCACGGTCGCCTGCACCCAGGAGGCGCCGCTGTTCGCCGAGCGCGCCGAGGATGCGGGCCATGCCTTCCGCCTCGACACGGTGAACATCCGCGAGCACGCCGGCTGGAGCCGCGAGGCGGGGCGCGCGACACCGAAGATCGCCGCCTTGCTCGCCGGCGCCGCCGAGCCCATGCCGGCCACCCCGATCGTGTCCTATCGTTCCGAAGGCGTCACGCTCGTGTACGGCCGCGACGAGACCGCGATCGAGGCGGCGCGGCAGCTCGCCGACCGGCTGAACCTGACCGTGCTGCTGACCGGGCCGAAGGACGTCGTCCCGCCTGCCACAACCGTGTTCCCGGTCGTGAAGGGCACGATCGTGCGTGCGCGCGGCCATCTCGGCGCCTTCGAGCTCACGGTGGACGATTACGCGCTGCCCGCGCCGTCCTCGCGCGCGCGGCTCGCCTTCGGCGCCCCGCGCGATGGGGCCACCAGCCGCTGCGACGTGATCCTCGATCTCTCCGGCGGCACGCCGCTGTTCACCGCGTCACACAAGCGCCCGGGCTATCTGCGCGCCGATCCGAACGATCCGGTCGCGGTGCAGAAGGCGATCCTCAGGGCGTCCGAACTGGTCGGGCAGTTCGACAAGCCGCGCTTCGTCGCCTTCACCGACACGCTCTGCGCGCATTCCCGCTCGAAGAAGACCGGCTGCACGCGCTGCCTCGATCTCTGCCCCGTCGGCGCTATCCAGCCCGCCGGCGATCATGTCGCACTCGACACGATGACCTGCGCCGGCTGCGGCTCCTGCACCGCGGTATGCCCTACTGGTGCCGCGTCCTACGCGCTCCCGCCGGCGGATGCGCTGCTGCGCCGGCTGCGCACCACGCTGCTCACCTATGCCGAGGCGGGTGGCAGGCGCGCGGTCCTTCTCGTGCACGAGGGCGAGCACGGCCTGCCCCTGCTCGATGCGCTCGCGCGCTTCGGCGACGGCCTGCCCGCGCGCGTGATCCCGTTCCAGCTGAACGAGGTCACCGCGCTCGGCATCGAGACGGTCGGCGCGGCCTTCGCCTATGGCGCGGCGGAGCTCCGCGTGCTGCTCGGCACCCGCCACCGCGACGACCTCGCCGCGCTGGACCGCACCCTCGCGCTCGCCGACGCGGTGCTTCAGGGCTGGGGCTTCGGTGCCGACCGCGCCGCCCTGCTGCGCGCCGACGATCCCGACACCCTCGCCGCCGCCCTCGCCGCCCTGCCCGACCGCGACGGCACCACCGCCCCGCGCAGCTTCCTGCCCATGGGCGACAAGCGCGGCCTCATGCACACCGCGCTTAAGGAGCTGCACAAGGCCGCTCCCGCGCCGGTGGAGATCGTGCCGCTGCCGGAGAGGGCGCCGTTCGGCACCGTGCACGTGAACGTCGCCGGCTGCACGCTCTGCCTCGCCTGCGTCGCCGCCTGCCCGACCGGCGCGCTGCGCGACAACCCCGACCGGCCGATGCTGAGCTTCACCGAGGACGCCTGCGTGCAATGCGGCCTTTGCGCGAACACGTGCCCCGAGAAGGTGATCACGCTGGAACCGCGGCTCAACGTCGCGCCCGCGGCAGCCCAGCCGCAAGTGATCAAGGAGGAGGAACCCTTCGCCTGTATCCGCTGCGGCAAGGCCTTCGGCGTGAAGAGCACCGTCGAACGCGTCGCGGCCAAGCTCGCTGCGAGCCACTGGATGTACCGGGGCAGCGCGGCGAACCTGGACCTCATCCGCATGTGCGAGGACTGCCGCGTCATCGCCGTCACCGAGGGCGAAGGCATCGCCCCCTACGCCGGACCGCCCCGGCCGCGCACCGTCACCAGCGACGACTACAGGAAGGACGGCGGAGAAGGGAGTTAGGGCGCGCGGGGCTGGCGGGGCGGCCGCGCGCCAGAGACGCCTCGGCCTCTCCCCCGCACCCCCACCCCCATCAATCCACGCGGCCGATCGCCCGCACCGCCGTGATCAGCCGCGCACTGTCCTGCTCGACGAAACGCGCGAACGCCGGCGCGTCCTGGTAGGCGACGGGGCTGCCAGCACCGGCGAACACGCGCACCACCTCCGGGTCCTCGCACGCCTTGCGCAAGGCCGAACGCAACACCTCCATCACCGGCGTCGGCACGCCCGCGGGCACGAACAGCCCCGCCCAGATGTAGAACTCCACCGACGGATGGCCGAGCTCGCGGAAGGTCGGCGTGTCGGGAAACGACTCGATCCGCTCGGCCCCCCAGTTCGCCAGCACGCGCAGCCGCCGCTCCCGCACATGGCCGAGCAGCACGCCCGGCGCCGAGGCCAGCGCCTGCACAGTGCCCGCGAGCAGCGCCGTCACCGCGGGCCCCGCGCCCTGGAACGGCACATGCAGCAGCTTGATGCCGGCCGAATGCGCGAACATCTCCATCGCGACATGCAACGTTCCGTAGGTGCCGGAACTGCCGTACGGGATCGCCGCCGGTCGCGCCTTGGCGTCGGCGATCAGATCCTCCAGCGTCCGCCACGGCGCATCGTACGGCACCGCCAGCAGGGTCGGGTCGGCGAGCACCCGGCCCACCGGCGCGAGCTGGCTCACCTCGTAGGTCGGTGCGCGACCGAACAGACGGTCCGCCTCCGGCAGCACCGCCAGCGAGGAGAGCGTCATCAGCAGCGTGTAGCCGTCCGGCGCCGACTGCGCGACCGCACGATTGCCCACCGCGCCGCCGGCCCCGCCGCGGTTCACCACCACCACCGGCCGGCCGAGCAGCTTCTCCATCGCCGCTGCGATCGGCCGCGCGGCGAGATCCGCCTGCCCGCCCGGCGGGAAGGGCACGATCATCGTGAGTTGGCGATCCGGCCAGGCCTGCGCCCGCGCGCTGCCGATCAGCGTGGGCAGGCCGAGGGTGAGCCCGAGGGCATGGCGACGGCGCAGCATGGCGATCCTCCGGTCGAGGTGTTCGCCGTCATCCTAGCCGGATCGGCCTGCCCGGCGAAGAATGCGGCATCGCATCACGGCGCGCGACGGAGCACGGCCCGAGTGTGCGGCGCCAGCGCCGGATCGTCGGCGAGCTCGCGCCGCAGGCCCGCCAGGTCGCCCGGCTCGTCCACGTCATGCCAGCGCGGCCCGAACATGACGGGCACGCCAAGCCGCGCCGCCTGGGCGCGCGTCTCGGCCAGGACCGACCCCGTGCCCCAGGCGATGCCTTCGAAGATGCCCGGCACGGGCCGCGACAGGCCGACGCACCAGTAGCCACCATCCTCGGCCGGCCCGAGCACCAGCGCCTCGGGATGGGCGACGCACAGGGCAAGCGCCTCGGCGACATGCCCGGGCGGTTGCGTCGGACTGTCCGTCCCGACCAGCAGCGCCGGCGCGTGACCGCACGCGAACAGATCGGCGAACGCGCCGGCCAGGCGCGCACCGAGATCCCCCTCTCGCTGCGGGATCGCAGGAAACCCCGTCAGCGCGGACAGCAGCTCCACCGCCTCGGGCGGTGTCGCGATCACGACGGACGCCACGCCCGCGCGACGCAGCAGCGCGGCGGTATCGGCGATGAACGCCTTGGCGAGCGCGGCCGCGCCGGCATCACCCAGTGCCGGGATCAGCCGCGTCTTGGCGAAGCCCGGGCACGGCGCCTTGGCCATCAGGCCGACCACGGGCCGCGCCGTCATGATCGTTCCGCCTCGGCTACAGCGGCGCCAGCGTGCGCGGCTCCAGCGTCGCCTCGATCGCCGCCGCCACGCGAAGCGCGACTGCGTCGCCGTAGAGCGGGGCCGCCACCTGAACGGCGCGCGGCAGGCCGTCCGGCCCCGGCCCCGTCGGCACCGTCACCGCGGGCTGGCGCGATAGGTTGAAGGCGAAGGTCCAGGGCGCCCAGTGCCGCCAGAGATCCTCCTCCGGCGCCAGCAGCGGCGCATCGACCGCCGGCGGCGGCCCCGGCACCGCCGGACACAGCACCGCATCGAACCGGCGGTGGAACGCCGCCATGCCGTGCGCGGTCTCGATCGCCGCCGCCTGGATCGCGAGATACTCCCCCGCGGTCATCGGCTGCGCACGC
This sequence comes from uncultured Elioraea sp., assembly GCA_937995555.1. Taxonomy (GTDB): domain Bacteria; phylum Pseudomonadota; class Alphaproteobacteria; order Acetobacterales; family Acetobacteraceae; genus Elioraea. Next base: position 5,462 of record CALKJX010000191.1, on the reverse strand, counting down.
TGCGCCAGCGCCGACAGGCCGGGATCGAGCAGCGCGCGCCTCTCATCCGGCAGCGACCCGACCAGCCGCGCGAGCGCGTGCTGCCAGACCTGCACGAACACCGCGCGCGTGTCGGGCAGATCCGGGTCGGCCTCCTCGACGATCGCGCCGCGCTCGTCGAGCGCCGTCGCGGCGCGGTCCACCGCCGCCCAGGCGGCATCATCCGCCGGCGCGGCGAAGCCCGGACGGCGCACGATCGCGATCCTGAGTCCGGCGACCTCGGGCGGCACGGGACCGGGCCAGCCGGGCTCGGGGTCAGGCAGCACGAACGGGTCGCGCCAATCGAAGCGCGCCATCGCCCCCAGCATCAACGCCGCATCCGCCACACTGCGCGTCATCGGTCCCGCCACCGCGACATTCGCGAAAGCACCAAGCGGCCATTGCGGCACCCGACCGAAGCTCGGCTTGACGCCGACGATGCCGCACCACGCCGCCGGGATGCGGATCGAACCGCCGGCGTCGGTGCCGATATGCAACGGCGCGTACCCGGCGGCGCACGCCGCTCCCGCCCCCGCCGACGACCCACCCGGGGTCACTGCGGTGTTCCATGGATTGCGCGTGATCCCGTGCAGCGGGCAGTCGCCCGGCGACTTCCAGCCGAACTCGGTCGTCGTGGTCTTGCCGATGATCACGGCACCGGCGGTCTTCAGCCCGATGACGGAGGGCGCGTCATGCGCGACCGGCGCCGGATCGGTCACGCGGCTGCCGCGCCGCGTCGGAAACCCGGCGAGGTCGATCAGGTCCTTCACCGTCGCCGGCACGCCGTCCAGCGCGCCGAGCGGACGGCCGGCGAACCAGCGATGCTCGCTCTCAGCCGCGGCGCGTTCCGCGCCCTCCACATCGATGACCGTCATCGCATTGAGGCTCGGTTCGAGTCGGGCGATGCGATCGAGACAGGCGCGCACGACCTCGCGCGGCGAGAACGCCCGGCGCGCATAGCCCCGGATCAGGGCGGTCGCGGACAAGGTGGCGAGATCGGTCATGCCGGCCACCGCGCCTGCGCCACGCCGATCATCGCATCGCGGCTGACCAGACCCGCGAGCCGCTCCTCGCTCCAGCCCCCGGTACCGGCGGGGCGCAGCGGCACGACCAGGTAACGGTTCTCGGCCGTACTGTCGTGTACACGCACCTCGACCCCGTCCGGCAGCGCGAGACCGAACTCGGCGAGAACCGCGCGGGGCTCGCGCACGGCACGGCTGCGATAGGCGAGACTCTTGTACCAGGCCGGGGGGCGGCCGAGCACCGTGCGCGGATAGCAGCTGCACAGCGTGCAGACCACAAGGTTGTGCAGCCGCTTCGTGTTGAAGAGCGCCGTCAGTCGCGTCGCGGCCGGCGCGATGCCGAGCTCCGCCGCCGCCGCGTTGCCGTCGGCGGCGAGCCGGTCGCGGAACGCGGGGTCGGCCCAGGCGCGCGCGACGAGCCGCGCGCCGAGATGCTCGCCGCGGCCGTCCATGCGCTCGATCTCGGCGCGGATCTCCGCGCGCGTGAGGATGCCGCGCGCGATCAGCCGCTCGCGCACGGCGAGGCCGCGCAGCCGCAGCGGCGGCAGCTCGGTCTCACCCTCATCGTCGTCGGGCTGATGCTCATGGTCATGATCATCATCGTGATCATGTGCCCCGGCATCGGCCGGCAGACGGTGGCGTCCCTCGCGCCGCAGGCGCGCCTCCTCCGCCTCGACCTCGGCGCGGGTGAGCACGCCCTTGTCGAACAGCAGCGTCGAGAAGGCGTGGATCCAGCGCTCGTAGTAGGGAAGGCTGCGATAGGTCGCGGCGTCGAGCTGCTCCTGCACCCGGCGCGTCTCGTCGGTCGTGAAGAAGCGCCGCGTGCCGTCCGCGAGCAGCATGCGGATCGCGTCCGCCTCCTTCTCCCAGTGCGCTGGCTCGTGCTCGGCGCGCGCGATCGGGCCGGCCGGATCGCCACCCACGTCATGCGGCCCGCTGCGCTCGCTCGCCATTCCGTCTCCTCCTTGGCTCGACACGATCGCGGATGGTGGGCACACTGCCGCCGACAATCAATCTCGGGAGTTCCGCGCATGTCCTCGACCACGCGTCGCACGATGCTGGCCGCACTGGCCGTCGCTCCTCTCGCCGCGCCCGCCATCGTGCGCGCGCAGGCCTGGCCGCAGCGCGATCTCCGCATCATCGTGCCCTTCCCGCCCGGCGGCACCACCGACGTGGTCGCGCGGCTGCTCGCCGAGACCATGCGGCGCGACCTCGGCCGCGCCGCGATCGTGGAGAACTGGCCCGGCGCCGGCAGCACCGTGGGTGCTGCGCGGTTCGTGCGCGACGGCAACGACCAGCACAGCCTGTTCCTGAGCCAGATCGCGTCGCACGGCATCGCGCCGGCGCTCTATCCGACCATCCAGTACCGGCCGATCGCGGATTTCCGCGCCGTCGCGCTGTTCGTCACCGTGCCGAATGTCTGGGTCGCCTCGGCGCGGCGGCCCGTGCCGCGCGACATCCGGGCCTTCCTCGCGGATGCGCGCGCCAATCCCGACAAGTACAGCTTCGCCTCCGCCGGGAACGGCACCAGCACCCACCTGACGGGCGAACTGATCAAGTTGCAGACCGGCGCGCGCATCCTGCACGTGCCTTACCGTGGCGCAGGCCCCGGCATGACCGCGGTGATCGCCGGCGAGGTCGATACCTTCATCGACAACCTGCCCACTGCCCTGCCGCAGATCCGGGCCGGCACCGTGATCCCGCTCGCTGTGACGACCCGCGGGCGTGTGCCGGACCTGCCGGACGTGCCTGCACTCGCCGAGCTCGGCGCCGCGTTCGGCCTCGATGGCTTCGAGACGGTCGCCTGGTTCGGCCTGCACGCGCACGCCGACACGCCCGCCGGCGTGGTGGAGGCGATGAACCGCGCCGTCAATCAGGCGCTCGCCGACGAAGGGTTGCGCCGCGCGCTGGCCGAGCGCGGCACGGTGCCGCGCGGCGGCAGCGCCGCGGATTATGCGGCTCTGGTCGAGCGCGAACTCGCGCGCTGGGCGCGCGTCGTGCGCGAGGCCAATGTGAAGGCGGAGTGAGGCGGAGGGCGCGATGCAGGACAAGATCAGCCGCTGGCAGGGCGTGATCCCGGAGGAGGATCTGGCGGCCTACCGCAAGGGCGCCTTCGGCCGGCGCATCGGCCTCGGCGCGCGGCCGGCCCTGCTCAACATCGACACGACCTTCATGTTCGTCGATCCGGCCTACGACATGTGCGGCCGCGAGATGCCGGAGCTGATCGCGGCGGTCACGCGCGTCACGGAGGTGTTCCGACGGCTCGGCCTGCCGATCTACTACAGCCGCCGCGACGACCGCAGCCACCCGACCTATCGCGGCATCTGGAACCTCAAGCTCGGCAACGCGGCCGAGTTCCAGTACGCGGCCGATCCGCGCGCCGACCAATGGCCCGACGCCTACGGCCCGCGGCCGAGCGACCGGATCATCCTGAAGAACAAGCCGAGCGCGTTCTTCGCCACCCCGCTCGAGAGCTTCCTGCGCTACGACGGCGTCGATACGGTGGTCGTGATCGGCGTGTCCACATCGGGCTGCGTGCGCGCGGCAGTGACTGACGCGTTCTCGCACAACTTCCGCGTCATCGTGGTCGAGGAGGCGGTCGGCGACCGCAGCCCGGCCGCGCATCGCGCCAACCTGTTCGATATGGACATGAAGTTCGCCGATGTCGAGCCGATCGACCGCGTGCTCGCGGAGGTCGAGATGCGTCTTGCCCCAGCCCGCGCCGCGGAGTGAGCGATGCCCGAGACAGAGACGACGCGCCAGCACGGCCAGCCCTGGGAGTGGCCGGAGGAGGTCTGGCGCCGCATCGTCAATCGCGCCCGCGCCGGCCGGTCGCTCCGGCCCTCGTCCTGGCCCGGCGGCGCGCGCTGCTGCGTCACGCTCTCGTTCGATGCCGATCACGACACGATCCCGCTGCGCGACGCCGACGAGAGCCCGATGCGCATCAGCCAGGGACAGTACGGCAACCGCCAGGCAATGCCGCGCATCCGCCGTCTGCTCGACCGGCATGGCGTGCGCGCGACGTTCTTCTATCCCGCGGTCTCGGCGCTGCTCTATCCGGACGAGGTGCGCGCGGTGGCCGATGAGGGCCACGAGATCGGCATCCACTCCTGGATCCACGAAGCCAACACCACCCTGCCTCCGGCCGCCGAACGCGACCTGACCTTCCGCGCCGCCGATACGCTGGAGAAGATCGCCGGCCGGCGGCCGGTGGGCATGCGCACCGCCTCGTGGGACTTCTCGACCGCCACCATGTCGATCATCCGCGAGCTGGGGCTGCTCTACGACTCCAGCCTCATGGGCGATGATGACGCCTATGAGCTGGTGGCGGATGGCGAGCCGACCGGCATCGTCGAGCTGCCGCCGGAATGGATCCGCGACGACGCGGTCTATTTCAACATGGTGCGGTTCTCGGCGTTGCGCCCGTACACGCCGCCCTCGGCGGTCGAGGAGATCTTCCGCGCCGAGTTCGACGGCGCCTACGAGGAAGGCGGGATGTTCCTGCTGACGATGCACCCGCACGTGATCGGCCACCGCTCGCGCCTGAAGCTGCTCGATCGGCTGGTCGCGTACATGAAGGCCAAGCCCGGCGTGTGGTTCGCGACCCACGAGGAGACGGCGCGCTGGTGCGCGGAGCAAGCGGGGCTGCAGCCGAAGGGGAGCTGACGGCCACGCTCGCTCACGCCTGGGCGACCGCGCCGCTCCAGGGGCTCATCACGTCGCTGATGCCCGTGCGCCCGCCGTCCTCGCCGATCATGATCATGTTCGGGCAGGCGTAGTTCACCGGCATAACCGTGTGCTCGACCTCCTCGGCGCCGAAGCGTTCGCGCAGCGCGGCAAGGACCTCGGGGGCGAGCCGCGGATCGGCCGCCACACCCGTCTCGCCGCTGACATCGATGCGCGGCTGGTGTGCGGCCTTGACCGGGTCCATGCCGAACTCGAGCACGAACAGCAGCGTCTGCAGCACGGCAGCGAGGATGCGCCTACCCCCCGAGGCGCCGGCCGCGATCTCCGGCCGGCCGTCGCGCGCGACCACGATCGGGCTCATGTTGCAGAGCGGCCGCTTGCGCGGGCCGATGCTGTTCGGCTGACCCGGGCGCGGGTCGAACCAGAACACGCCGTTGTTCATCAGCACGCCCGTGCGCGGCAGCACCATGCGGCTGCCCATCGAGGAGAGCAGCGTCGTCGTCATCGACACCATCATCCCGTCGGCATCCGCTGCGGTGAGGTGCGTCGTGCACGCCTCGGCCGCGCGCGGGTTCGCCTCGCTGGTGTCGCCGAGCCCGGCGAGCCGCTCCGCATAGGCGCGCTGCATCGCCGCCGCGAAGGCGGTGAAGAACGCGACATCAGGGGTGGCACCGAAACGCTCGCCCGAGAGCGCCTCCAGCACGCGGTGCATGGTCGGTGCCGCCGTCAGCCCGC
>CALKJX010000190.1 GCA_937995555.1 uncultured Elioraea sp. | reverse complement strand
CCGATCGCGGAACTCCGCCGGCTGTATCGCCGCAGCAAGGCGCGCTACGCGGTCTATCGCCGTTTCCTCGCCGGACCCGGCCATCCCGGCACCTTCGACCGGGCCGTGATCCTGGCCGCGGTCGAGGCCGAGGGAACGCCGAACGACGACGTGCCCGGTTCATGACGCCACTGCTCGAGGTGCGCGACCTCGCGGTCTCCTTCGCCACCGATGAAGGGACGGTGCGCGCCGTGGACGGCGTCTCGTTCTCGCTTGCCCCCGGCCGCCGGCTCGCGATCGTCGGCGAGTCGGGCTGCGGCAAGAGCGTCACGGCGCTCGCGATCATGCGCCTGCTCGCGCCGAACGCGCGCGCCCAGGGCAGCGTCCGGCTGGAGGGCGAGGATGTGCTCGCCGCCTCCGATTCGCGCATGCGCGCGCTGCGCGGCGGGCGTATCGCGATGATCTTCCAGGAGCCCATGACGAGCCTGAACCCCGCCTTCACGGTGGGCGATCAGATCGTCGAGGCGATCCGCGAGCACACCGACGCCTCGCCTTCGGAGGCGCGCGCGCAGGCGATCGCCTGGCTCGCGCGCGTGCGCATCCCGGCACCCGAGCGCCGCTTCGACGAGTATCCGCACCGGCTCTCCGGCGGGATGCGTCAGCGCGTGATGATCGCCATGGCGATGGCCTGCCGCCCGTCGGTGCTGATCGCCGACGAGCCGACCACCGCGCTCGATGTCACGATCCAGGCTCAGATCCTCGGCCTGATGCGCGAGCTCTCGGAGGAGACGGGCACGGCGATCGTGCTGATCACGCATGACCTCGGCGTGGTCGCCGAGCTCGCGCATGACGTGCTGGTGATGTACGCCGGCCGGGTCGTCGAGCAGGCGTCCTTGGACACATTGTTCCGCACGCCGCAGCACCCGTACACGGTCGGGCTGATGGGCGCGGTGCCGCGGCTCGACGAGGAGGTGGCGCGGCTCGCCACCATCGAGGGCACGGTGCCCAGCCCGCGCGCCTGGCCACCCGGCTGCCGCTTCGCACCCCGCTGCCCGTTCGTGATCGAGCGCTGCCGCACCGAGGTCCCGCCGCTCGCCGAGGTCGGGCCGGGGCACGTCGCCGCCTGCGTCCAGGCGCCGCTCGACCGTTTCGCCGCCGCCGCATGACGCCGCTGCTCGACGCGCGCGGGCTCACCAAGCACTTCCCCGTGCGCGGGGGGCTGTTCGGCCGCGTCACGGGGCATGTGCGCGCGGTGGACGGGATCGACATCGCGGTGATGCCGGGCGAGACGCTGGCGCTGGTGGGCGAGTCCGGCTGCGGCAAATCGACCGCCGCGCGGCTCTGCCTGCGCCTGATCGAGCCTGACGAGGGGACGATCAGCTTCGACGACGCGGATCTGACCGCGATGGGCGAGGCGCGGCTGCGCGCCGCGCGCCGGCACATGCAGCTGATCTTCCAGGACCCGTTCGCCAGCCTCAATCCGCGCATGACGGTCGGGCAGATCCTCGCCGAGCCGATCCGCCTGCACAGACTGCGTCAGGGCCGGGCCGTCGATGATCGCGTGGCCGAACTGCTGCGCCTCGTCGGGCTCAGGCCGGAGCAAGCGGCCCGCTACCCGCACGAGTTCTCCGGCGGGCAGCGCCAGCGCATCGGCATCGCCCGCGCGCTCGCCTGCGAGCCGAAGCTGCTGGTCGGCGACGAGCCGGTGAGCGCGCTCGATGTCTCGATCCAGGCGCAGGTGATCAACCTGCTGGATGATCTGCTCGACCGGCTGGGCCTCGCCTTCCTGTTGATCGCGCACGACCTTGCGGTTGTGCGCCACATCGCAGATCGCGTGGCCGTGATGTATCTCGGCCGGATCGTCGAGCAGGGACCTACGCGCGAAGTGTTCGCGCGCCCGCGCCACCCCTACACCCGCGCGCTGCTCGCCGCGATCCCGCGCCCAGAGCCCGGGCTCCCAGCGCCGTGGGTGACCATCGAGGGCGACGTGCCCAGCCCGATCAATCCCCCCACCGGCTGCCGGTTCCACACCCGCTGCCCGCACATGGACGCGCGGTGCCGGAGCGACGACCCGGCCCTCGCCGATCCGGGCGATGGCCACGCGGTCGCCTGCCATCACTGGCGCGGCCTGCCGGCCTGGCGGAGCGGCAAGGCAGGCGTCGACCCGGCCGCGCGCGCCCGCCTGCACGCGCTCGCCCGCCACTTCCGGCCGGACTTGCCGAAGACGGCGTCCGGCGCGACCCTGACGGCCTGAACGACAAGAACGGGAGCCTCGTCATGAAGAGACTGCTTCTCGCTGCCGTCGCCGCCTCGGTCGTCGCGGTCGCGGTGCCCGTGAAGACGGCGGAGGCGCAGACTATGCGCATCGCGCTGCGCGAGGATCCGGACATTTTGGATCCGACGCTCGCGCGCACCTATGTCGGACGGATCGTCTTCGCCTCGATCTGCGACAAGCTGTTCGACATCGACAAGGACCTCAACATCGTCCCGCAGCTCGCCACCGGCTTCAGGTGGGACGATCCGAAGACGCTGACGATCACGCTGCGCGAAGGCGTGAAGTTCCACGACGGCGAGACGATGGACGCGAACGCCGTCGTCTACAGCCTGAACCGGCACCTGAACATGCAGGGCAGCTTCCGCCGCGGCGAGATCAATGCGATGGACCGCGTCGAGGCGGTCGATGCGAAAACGATCCGCATCCATCTGAAGGTGCCGTTCGCGCCGTTCCTGGCCCAGCTCACCGACCGCGCCGGCATGGTGGTCTCGCCCAAGGCCGCCGAGGCGGCGGGGCGCGATTTCGGGCTCAGGCCGGTCTGCGCCGGCCCGTTCCGCTTCGTTGAGCGCGTGGCCCAGGACCGCATCGTGGTCGAGCGCTTCCCCGACTACTGGGACAAGGACAACGTGCATCTCGACCGCATCGTCTACCTGCCGATCCCGGACAGCACGGTGCGGCTCGCCAACCTGCAATCGGGCGCGATCGAACTGACCGAAACGATCGCGGCGACTGACATCCCGGCCGTGCGGCGCAACCAGCGGCTGCGCGTGGCGATGGGCGACGAGCTCGGCTACCAGGGCATCACCTTCAACATCGCCAACGGCGACCGCGCGCGCTCGCCGATCGGCCAGCACGCCAAGGTGCGGCAGGCGTTCGACTACGCGATCGACCGTGCCACCATCATCCAGGTGGTCTACGACGGACAGTTCACGCCGACCGCGCAGGCCGTGCCGCCGTCCTCGCCCTACTATGTGCGCTCGCTCCAGCCGCCGACACGCGATGTGGCGCGTGCGCGCGCCCTGCTGCGCGAGGCGGGTGTGCCAACACCCGTGCGCGTCGAACTCACCGTGCCGAACAATCCGGACATGCGCCAGGTCGGCGAGGTGATCCAGGCGATGGCCGGCGAGGCCGGGTTCCAGGTGACGGTGCGGGCGATGGAGTTCGCAAGCTCGCTCCAGGCCGCGCAGCGCGGCGACTTCGAGGCGTATCTGGTCGGCTGGTCGGGGCGTACCGATCCTGACGGCAATCTCTGGAACTTCGTGCACAGCCGTGGCGCGCAGAACGACGGCAAGTACGCCAACGCCGAGGTGGACCGGCTGCTCGATGCCTCGCGCGAGGAGTCCGACCAGGAGAAGCGGGTGGCGATCTTCGAGCGGATGTACCGCCACTACATCACCGAGGACCGCGGCCGGCTCTATCTCTGGCACCGCAAGAACATCCACGCCTACGCCGCGCGGGTGCAGGGCTTCGTACCGGTGCCGGACGGGCTGATCCGCGTCAAGGGCGTGCGGCTCGCAGCGAACTGATGCGCGTGTATGCCAGCGCCGATGGCCTCCCCGTGCCCCTCTCCCGCATGCGGGAGAGGGGACGTGGCGGCGCCACCCGGTTCCCTCTCCCACGCCCGTGGGAGAGGGTCAGGGTGAGGGCCTTCGCCGCATCGCGACGCTTCAGCTAGGGGCGTGGATGGCCGGCTTCCTGGTCCGCAGGGTCGGGCAGATCATCCCCACCCTGCTGTTCGTTTCGCTGCTGATCTTCGGGCTGCAGCAGCTCATGCCGGGCGATCCGGCGCTGATCCTTGCGGGCGAGGAGCGGGGCGACCCGCTCGTGCTCGCGCAGATCCGCGCCGAGCTGAATCTCGACCGGCCGTTGCACGAACAGTATGTGCTCTGGCTGTTCAAGGTGCTGCAGGGCGATCTCGGCTTCTCCTGGCGCATCCGCGAACCGGTCGCGAAGGTGATCCTCGAGAAGCTTCCCGTCACCTTGCAGCTCGGGCTGATGGCCTTCGTGATCGCCTGCCTGATCGGCATCCCGGCGGGCATCGTCTCGGCGGTGAAGAAGGACCAGCCGGCCGACTGGATCGCCAACGGGGTGGCGCTTGCCGGCATCTCGACGCCGAATTTCTGGCTCGGCATCATGATGATCCTGCTGTTCAGCGTGCACCTGGGATGGCTGCCGCCCTCGGGCTACGTCGCGCTGACGGTCGATTGGCGCCAGTCGCTCGCCACCACGATCATGCCGGCCTTCGTGCTCGGCACGGGGATCGCCGCGGTGCTGATGCGCCACACGCGCAGCGCGATGGTGCAGGCGATGAACCAGGACTATGTGCGCACCGCGCGCGCCAAGGGGCTGGCCGAGCGGATCGTGGTGGCCAAGCATGCGCTCCGCAACGCACTCGTGCCGGTGATCACGCTCGGTGCGCTGGAACTCGGCACGCTGCTCTCGGGTGCGGTGCTCACCGAGCAGGTCTTCACCATCCCGGGCTTCGGCAAGCTCGTGGTCGATGCCGTTTTCAACCGCGACTATCCGGTGGTGCAGGGAGTCGTGCTGGTGGTGGCGGTGATCTACGTCCTGCTGAACCTTGCCGCCGATGTGCTCTACATTCTCATCAACCCGCGGCTCCGCCACGCATGAGCACGCTCGCCGTCGCCGCTGAGCCCGAGCGCATCGACAGCCCGACGCGCCGGTCGCTGCGCCGACTCGCGCGCCACCGCATCGCCATGGTGGGCCTGGGGATCGTGGTCCTGTTCGTCGCGATCGCCGTGCTGGCCCCGTTGGTCGCGCCCTACGACCCGACCCGCACGTCCTGGACGGCGATCCGCCGCGCGCCCTCGCTGCTGCACTGGTTCGGCACGGACGAGAACGGCCGCGATGTGCTGTCGCGCGTGATCTGGGGCGCGCGCGCAAGTTTGCTCGCGGGAGTCGTCTCGGTCGGGATCGCCATGGCCGCCGGCGTGCCGATCGGCATGCTCGCTGGATTCCGCGGCGGCTGGATCGACGCGCTGATCAGCCGCTTCACCGACGCGATGCTGGCCTGTCCGTTCCTGATCCTGGCGATCGCGCTCGCGGCCTTCCTGGGCCCCGCGCTCGAGAACGCGATGATCGCGATCGGCATCAGC
>CALKJX010000189.1 GCA_937995555.1 uncultured Elioraea sp. | reverse complement strand
ACCTGAAGCATAAGGGACGAGTCTTTGCGCTTCAGATATCAGTTGGCTTGGCGACGCAGGAAGGCGGGGATGTCGAGCCCGGCCTCGTCCGTCGGGGCGTGCCGGGGCGTGGCGCGCGGCACCGGCTCGCTGACGGGCGAGAGGATCGGCTCGGCCCGCTGGACGGCAGGCGCCGTGCGCGGTGCCGGCTCCGTCTCGCCTCCGCCCATCAGCCGGGTCATCCGCTGGAACAGGCCGCGCCCGACCGTGCCCGTGGGTGCCGGTGCCGGCGCGGGCACCGCCTGGGGCTGCGGCCGGGGTTCGGCCTCCAACGGCGTGAACAGGGTGCGCGCCGGTTCGGACGGCTGCTGGGCCGCCGTGGGCTGCGGTGCCGGCTCGGCCGCCGCCGCCGGCTCGACCAGCGGTGCCGCGGCAGCGGCGATCGGTGCGGGCTGGGGCTGCATGACCGTGTTGCCGACAACCACCTGGGCGGGCGGCGCGGGAGCGGCAGCGGGAGTCGGCGCGATCGGCCGCGCGACAGGCGCGCCGGCGACCGCGACCAGCGACGGCCGCGGCCGCGCGGCCGCTGCCGCCTCCATGCCGGTTGCCACCACCGAGACGCGGATGCGGCCGGCCATGTCGTCGTCGATCGAGGAGCCGAAGATGATGTTCGCCTCCTCGTCGCCGACCTCCTTGCGGATCCGGTTCGCCGCCTCGTCCACCTCGAACAGCGTCATGTCGGGGCCGCCGGTGATGTTGATCAGCACACCCTTTGCGCCCTTCATCGAGGCCTCCTCGAGCAGCGGGTTGGAGATCGCGCTCTCGGCGGCGCGCGTCGCGCGGTCGTCCCCCTCGGCCTCGCCCGTGCCCATCATCGCCTTGCCCATCTCGGCCATCACCGACCGGATATCGGCGAAGTCGAGATTCACGAGGCCCGGATGGACGATCAGGTCGGTCACGCCGCGCACGCCCATGTAGAGAACGTTGTCGGCCATCTTGAAGGCCTCGGCGAAGGTGGTCTTGTCGTTCGCAAGCCGGAAGAGGTTCTGGTTCGGGATCACGATCAGCGTATCGACATACTGCTGGAGCTCCTCGATCCCGGCATCGGCCGAGCGGCGCCGCTTCAGCCCCTCGAACTCGAACGGCTTGGTCACCACCCCGACGGTCAGGATGCCCCGCTCGCGCGCCACGCGCGCCACCACCGGTGCCGCCCCCGTGCCGGTGCCGCCCCCCATGCCAGCGGTGATGAACACCATGTGCGCGCCGGAGAGATGCCCCGCGATCTCCTCCACCGCCTCCTCGGCGGCTCCCCGTCCGACCTCGGGCCGGCCCCCGGCGCCTAGCCCCTGGGTCAGGTGCGGGCCGAGCTGGATCTTCCGGTCCGCCCGGCTGTTGAGCAGGCTCTGCGCGTCGGTGTTGGCGACGATGAACTCCACCCCGTCGAGCGACGAGGCGATCATGTTGTTCACCGCATTGCAGCCGCCGCCGCCGACACCGATCACGGTGATGCGCGGCTGGAAGTCGTTCATCGCCTGTTGCGGAACGGTCAGGGTGATGGCCATGGGGGAGTCTCCTCGCTGGGGCGTCGGGGTTCGGGGTTGGAGGCGCTGCGCATGGCTCAAAGCCGCTCGCGCAGCCAGGTGAACAGGCGCCGGACCGGGCCGGGCGGGCCGGCGTGGCCGACGGGGGCGAGATCGCGCGCGATCTGACCTTCGGTCGCGGCCCAGATCAGCAAGCCGATCGCGCCGGCGAAGGCAGGGCCGGCGGCGCTGTCGGGCAAGCCACGCAGCACGGGCGGGCGGCCGAGGCGGACCTGCTTGTCGAGGATATGGGCGGCGAGCTCGCGCACGCCGATCAGCTGCGACGCGCCACCCGTGAGCACGACGCGCCGCCCGGCTAGCCGGCCCAGCCCTGCGTCCTCGAGCCGCGCGCGCACCAGCTCGAAGGTCTCCTCCAGCCGCGGGCGGATGATGCCGACGAGCATCGAGCGGGGCACCTTGGCGATCGCGTGATCGTCCTCGCCGACCAGCGGCACGGGCAGCAGCTCGCGGTCATCCTCGGGCGCGGCGCCGGTCGAGCCGTGCAGCGTCTTCATCCGTTCCGCGTGCGCGATGGTGGTAGAGAGCCCGCGCGCGACGTCGTTGGTGACGTGATGGCCGCCCACTGGGATGACGTCGGTGTGCTGCAGATGGCCGTCGGCGAACACGGCAAGGCTGGTCGTGCCGGCCCCCATGTCCACCACGGTGACGCCTAGCTCGCGCTCGTCCTCGACCAGGGTCGCAAGTCCGCTCGCGAAGGGGGCGGCGACGAGGGATTCGATCTCGAGATCGCAGCGGGCGAAGCAGGCGGCGAGGTTGCGCAGCGTGGCGACGGAGGCGTCCACCACATGCAGCCGCGCGGCGAGCGTCTCGCACACCATGCCGCGCGGGTCGCGCACGCCGCTCGTGCCGTCCACCGTGTAGCCGAGCGGGATCGCGTGCACGACCTCGCGGCTCTCGGCATAGGCGCGGGCGCGGCCTTCGGCGACGATGCGGCGGAGCTCGTTGTCGCCGACGGCCTGTCCGTGCAGCGGCATCTGCAGGTTGAAGTGCCTGCTCTCGGGCTGGCCGCAGGAGAGATTGACGATCAGCTCGCGCACCTGGAGATCGGCCTGCTCCTCAGCCTGCGCCACCGCCGCGCGGATCGCCGCCTCGGCCTGGTCGAGATCGACCACCGAGCCCGCGCGCACGCCGCGCGCGCGCTGATGCCCGACCGAGAGCACGCGCAGCACGCCATCGCTTTCGACGCGGCCGATCAGGCAGGTGATCTTGCTCGACCCGACATCGAGCACCGAGATCGGACCCGAGCGGCCGCGATAGCGTCCGCGCGGTGTCGCCGGCTGCAGCGGTGCAGCTTCGAACCCACCCGGCGGGCGGCGCGGGATCTCGTTCATCCGCGGGTCCTCCGCTCCGGTGCGGTCTGGCGCGGCTCGGGCTGCTCGCCCGGCACCGGGCGCAGCACCATCCGGTCGGGCAGGCGCAGGTCGACCGCGATGAGCTGGCGATCGAGCACCTGGTTCTCCTGATGCAGCGCGACCAGGCGTTCCAGCGCGGCGGCCTCGTGCCCTTCCGGCAGCAGCACATCCGCGCCCGAGGCGAGGCGCAGGTTCCAGCGACGCTGGTTCACGCGCACCGCCGCGGTGACGCGCCGCTGCACCTCGGGGTACATGGCCAACACGCCGAGCAGCGTCGCGGCCTCGCTCGCCGCGCCCTCGCCCACGACGAGCGGCAAGGCGGCGAAGCGCTCGACCGCATCGCGCACGATCACGCGGCCCTGACGATCGATCAGGGCGAAGCGACCGCGGTTCTGCCAGATCGCGGACGGGATGCGCTCCGTGATCACGAGATGCACGTGGCCGGGGAACCGGCGTTGCACGGCGGCCTGTTCGACCCAGGGCAGCGCCTCCAGGCGCGTGCGGATCGCCTCGGGCGAGACTTCCAGCATCGGCTTGCCCTGGACGAGGCCGCTCGCGGCCAGGATCTCGGCGGCGTCCGCGTGTGTGCGTCCCTCAACGGTGACACGCGCGACGACCAGTCCGCCGGAAGCCGTGGCGGCGATGATGCGGTCGCGCACCCTCTCCGCGAACTGTCCGGGCAGGCCGGAGCGCCAGGCGATCGCGCCGGCCGCGAAGGCGACGAGCGCGATCGCGCCGAGGGCCGCCGGCTTGGCGAAGCGGCGCGACCGGCGCAGCCAGAGCCTGAGCCGCCCAGGCCGGCGCGTCTCGCAGCGCGCGCTCAAGCGCCGCATCGTGCCTGCTCCACCATCCAGGCGCAGAGCGCGGGGAAGGCGATGCCGAGATGCGCCGCCTGTTCGGGCAGAAGCGAGGTCGGCGTCAGCCCGGGCTGGGTGTTCACCTCCAGCAGCACGAGCCGGCCGGGCTCGCCCTCGGTGTCGTCGTAGCGCAGGTCGGCGCGTGTCGCGCCGCGGCAGCCGAGTGCCTGGTGCGCGCGCAGCGCGATGTCGAGCGCGGCCTCGTAGGCGTCGGGGTGGATCGCCGCCGGCAGCACGTGGCGCGAGCCGCCGGTCGCGTACTTGCTCTCGTAATCGTAGAAGGCGCCGGCGGCGGCGATGATGTCGGTGACGGCGAGCGCGCGGTCGCCCATCACGCCGACCGTCAGTTCGCGGCCGGGGATGAAGATCTCGGCCATCGCGTGCGCGCCGTAGCGCCAGTTGCGCGCGATCTCGGTACGGCGGTTGTCGCCGTTGCGCACGATCTCGACGCCGACCGACGAGCCCTCGTTCACCGGCTTGACGACATAGGGCGTCGGCAGCGGGTCCGCTTCGGTGAACGCCTCGCGCGTGACCAGACGGTGGCGCGCGATCGGCAGGCCGGCCGCGGCGAAGACGGATTTCGCCGCCGCCTTGTCCATCGCCAGCGCCGAGGCGCGCACGCCCGAATGCGTGTAGGGGATCTCCAGCCAGTCGAGGATACCCTGGATGCAGCCATCCTCGCCGAAACGGCCGTGCAGCGCGTTGAACGCCACATCGGGGCGCGCGGCGGTCAGCGCGGCGATCAGCGCGCCGAGATCGCGCGTCACCTCCATCGGCACCACCTCGAACCCGGCCTCGCGCAGCGCCGGCATCACCTGCCGGCCGGAGACGAGGCTCACCTCGCGCTCGGCCGAGAAGCCGCCGTAGAGCACCGCGACACGGGTCATGGCGCGACCTCCGCGAGCCCGCCCGCAGGGATGCCGATGCGCCGGATCTCCCATTCCAGCGCGACACCGGTCGCGGCATGGACGCGCCGGCGCACCTCCTCGCCCAGCCCCTCGATGTCGGCCGCCGTCGCGCCGCCGAGATTGAGCAGGAAGTTGCAGTGCTTCTTGCTGACTTGCGCCTGGCCGCGCGTGAGCCCACGGCAGCCGGCCGCGTCGATCAGCTCCCAGGCCTTCGCACCCTCGGGGTTCTTGAAGGTCGAGCCGCCGGTGCGCGCGCGCGTCGGCTGCGTCGTCTCGCGCGCGGCGCGGATGCGCGCCATCTCGGCGCCGATTGTCGCGGGATCGCCCGGGCGGGCACGGAAGCGCGCGCGCGTCACGATCGCGCAGGGCGGCAGGCGCGCGCTGCGATAGGCGAAGGCGAGGGCCGCGGCGTCGAGCCGGATGCGGCTGCCGTCGCGCGTCACCACCTCTGCCCAGTCGAGGACGTCCTTCACCTCCGTGCCGTAGGCGCCGGCGTTCATCGCCACAGCGCCGCCGACGCTGCCGGGAATGCCGGAGAGGAAGGCGAGGCCGTCGAGCCCGGCCTCGGCCGCGGTCTCGGCCACCGTGGCGTCGAGCGCGGCCGCGCCCGCCAACACCCCGTCCGCCTCGACGGCGATCGCGCCGAAGCCGCGCGCGAGCCGTACCACCACGCCGGGCACGCCGCCGTCGCGCACGATCAGGTTCGAGCCCGCTCCGATCACCGTCACCGGCACGGCCGGGTCGAGCGCGGCCAGGAACGATGCGAGGTCGTCCTCGTCGGCGGGGCGGAACAGCACCTCGGCCGGACCGCCGACGCGGAACCAGGTGAACGGCCCGATCGGCGCATCGGCAGCGAGCCGGCCGCGCACGCGCGGCAGACGCCCGATCAGATGGGGCGTGCGCGCGGCGGGCATCATGCGCTGCCACCGTTGGCTCGGCGCGGGATCGCGGCCTGGAGTGCCGCAAGCTCGCCGGGCAGCGCGTTCGCCCAGTTGGTGATGGAGCCGGCACCGAGGCAGACGACATAGTCGCCGGGCCTGGCGATCGCGTGCACCATCTCGGCGAGCTGCGACGGATCTGGCAGCGCAACGACGCTGCGATGGCCGCGCGCCAGCAGCCCATCGACCAGGGCGTCGCGATCGACGCCCGGAATCGGCTGCTCGCCGGCGGGATAGACGTCGGCGACGATCACCGTCGCCGCGTCGTGCATGCAGGTGCAGAACTCCTCGAACAGCGAGGCGAGCCGCGTGTAGCGATGCGGCTGCACGACCGCGATCACTTCACGCGCGCCGGCCTGGCGCGCGGCCTTCAGCACGGCCGCGATCTCCACCGGATGGTGGCCGTAATCGTCGATCACGGTGATGCCGCCGACCTCGCCGGTGCGGGTGAACCGGCGCTTCACGCCCCTGATGCCGAGCAGCGCGGTGCGAATCGTGTCCTCGGAGAGCTCCATCTCGACGCCGACCGCGATCGCGGCGAGCGCGTTCTGCACGTTGTGCGCGCCCAGCATCGGCAGGCGGAACGGCTTCAGCCGGCGCGTCCGCCCGGCATGGCGGTCGGAGACCACCACCTCGAAGGTGGCGCCGAGCCGGTCCATCACCACCTTATCGGCGCGCACATCGGCCTGCGGCGAGAACCCGTAGGTGACGATGCGCCGGTCCGAGAGGCGCGGGATCATCGCCTGCACCTCGGGGTGGTCGAGGCACAGCACCGCGAAGCCGTAGAAGGGGATGTTGGCGACGAACTGGGCGTAGCCGTCCTTCATCGCCTCGGCCGTGCCCCAGTGGTCGAGATGCTCCGGGTCCATGTTGGTGACGACCGCAATCAGCGCGGGCAGGCGCAGGAACGAGCCGTCCGACTCGTCGGCCTCGACCACCATCCAGTCGCCCGCACCGAGTCGCGTGTTGGCGCCATAAGCGTTGACGATGCCGCCGTTGATCACGGTCGGGTCGAGATGCGCCGCCTCCAGCACCGCGGCGATCAGGCTGGTCGTGGTGGTCTTGCCGTGCGTGCCGCCGATCGCGATCGACCATTTCAGCCGCATCAGCTCGGCGAGCATCTCGGCCCGGCGCACCACGGGGATCAGGTGCTGGCGCGCGGCGATCACCTCGGGGTTGTCGCGCTTCACCGCGGTCGAAACGACCACGACCTGGGCGTCGCCGAGGTTCTCGGCCGCGTGCCCGATCATCACGCGCACGCCCTTATCGCGCAGGCGCTTGACCGTGTAGCCCTCGGCGAGGTCGCTGCCCTGCACCGCGTAGCCGAGATTGTGCAGCACCTCGGCGATGCCGGACATGCCGATGCCGCCGATGCCGACGAAGTGGATCGTGCCGATGGAGAGGGGGAGCGCGCGCATCAGGGAACCTCCGTCGGCGCCAGCGCCAG